>JBCBUN010000109.1:0-6302 GCA_039818145.1 Pseudomonadota bacterium | reverse complement strand
CGTCGGCGCGGCAGGCCTGCGCCAGGCGCAGGCGCCTCCGCAACAGGCGCCTCTTCAATCTCAATTGGGGCTTCAACAGCAAGAGCCAGATCGTTCATGACCGCCCTCCCCGCGTTGCGTCGCCCATAACCGCGTAAAAAACCATCTCGACGGTGTTTGCCGGATCAATTGTCCGGAAGCTGACAACTTCAGGGCCGGCAACCTCGCTAAAGACGGACGCAAGCGCCACCGCACGGCGAAGGGCCACGGCACCTTCATCACCCACGGCAATATCCACACGACGGGTGGCTGAGCCAGTGCCCACGTCCTGAACCTCCATGGCAGACGCCGCTGCTTCAAGAGCCTGACGACCTGTCGCGCTCAGCGCCGCGGTATCACGAACAAAAAGCACAGATGCATCAAGGCGCACCCCGTGCCAGGCAACACCATCGGTCACCGCCAGCTCGTCGCGGCGGCCTGCAAGATCCTCAAAAGCTGTGGCGACGCGGCTGGTAAAGGCGGCATCCGCCACAATGTGCTGACCAGCGGGACCCGCAAAATGGGGCGTCACACGCTCGGGTCCGTCCTGAGCCTCTTGGGCCCAGGCAAACTGTGCCTCGACAGACTCGATAACCGACACAGCACGCGCGGGATCAAATGTTGAAATGGAGGTCAGGAACAGGAAGAAGGCCAAGAGCGCCAGAAATAGCGCGAGATACAACGTCGCCGCCTGCGGACGTGCCGCGGCAGAGTGCGATGTTCCCTCGATATGTGCCTGCGCACCTGTCGTCACCGGAGAGCCTCCTGCCCACCACATGCCGGAGCAACCCGGCAAAGGGCCAACAAATCACCCGCGAATCGCACGCGCGTCTGCCGACCCTGTCATGAGGGCAAAATCTAGCTCTGAAGCAGTTAAACAGCCGTTAAGGATTATCGACCGGCAGGGGTTCTGCGTCCAAAATCAGCCACTTACCCGGCATTTCCGGGAAGGATCGGCTCCAATTCTTCAAGTCCCAGCGGCGCCGGGGCTGCGGGCATCGGCACGGCAGACAGACGATCTTCGTTTTCCGTCGCCAGCGCCACCGTCACAGCCTGAGCCCGCGCAGGATCCATCGCCGCCAGAACCGCTGCCAATTTGCGTTCGTTCATGCGGTCCAGAAGCTCGAGGAGAACCGTCATGTCCAGCTGTTCAAACACCGCTGCCGCATCCTTGGGCTTCATGTTCTCATAGACCTTCACGAGGCTCTTGAACTTGGCATCGCCCTTGGATTCTTCTGTCTTGAAGACCTCGTCGATTTTGACCTTGAGCTCCTTGAGCTCAACAATCTTGTCGTCAATCCGCGTTTCTGCCGCCGCAAGCAGCTTTTCGCGCATGGCAACTTCGTTCTCCCGTGCATCAAGCGCTTTGCGACGCTGCGCAAGTGCTTCAAGCACGTCATCACTCTGACGGCTGACGGGTTCAGGGCGTGCAGCCAGATTGACAGCCGGTCGCGCATTTTCAGCTTCTTCCGCCGCTGCTTCCTCAACAGCTTCGGTGGTTTCGTCTTCAGGTTCAGAGGACGCTGCTTCCACAGCCGGTACAAGTGGCGATGACCCTGTCACCAGCGCTGTCACCTTGAGGGTCAGCAGCAATGCCGCGCCGATCATGACGGCGGGAAGAAGGCGCATACGGTCAGCAGACTGAGTGCTCATTTCCTTGAACTCTTTCTTGATACCAAATGTCTCTAGCGAACCTGGCGCAGCGCTGCGGCCAGCCCTGTTTCAGCCAGCGGATCATCCTGAACCGGTGGTTCTGCATATGTATCTTTTGAAGCGTCCCGTGCTGCGGCCTTGGGCGCACCGCCCGCCTTGTCAGCTTTTGGACCATCGGTACCTGAAAGCGCGCCGAGACGATCCGCAATGTGGTCGCCTGCTTCCACCATCAAGGCCAGTTCGTCGGCCAGTCCACGTGCCTTCTTGAGGTCGCGCTGCATGTCTCGCGTCAGCCCGTCACAGCTGACGCGCAAATCCGTAATGGCGCTCTGCGCCCGCGTAGTGGCTCGATCAAGCGCAACCACAACCTGCTTGAGGTCGCCTTCCCCGTCGCGCAAGGCGCGCAGGCGGCGATCCAGCAAGAAGCAATAGGCAATCGTGGCAATCAGCAAGCCGCCGACAACCAGCTCGATCAACAATCCAACCAGAAAAGAACTCATTCGCCCGCCTCCCCTCGCAGACCAAGAGCGGCAGCGCGATGTGTTGTCTGTTTCAAGGCCTTGTCCACCAGCACGCCCACATGGTTGCCGACACGGCCCATGCTGCCCGTGGTGATGGGAATACCGCCTGAGCGCAGATGCACCGGGCTTTCGCCTGTGCAGTTGAGCATCAGCGTTTGCCCTACTTCGAAATTCATGACGTCGCGAAGCGACATAACCTGTTCGTCCAGCAGAGCATCGAGTTCAACTTCCGTGGACCACAGTTCGGTCGCCAGATGGCTTTCCCAGATTGAGTCACGGCCGAATTTTTCACCCATGAACATCTGCAGCAGCAGTTCACGAATGGGTTCAAGCGTTGCGTATGGCAACATCAGTTCAATGCGCCCGCCGCGGTCTTCCATGTCGATACGCAGCTTCACCAGAATGGCCGCATTGGCCGGACGGGCAATCGCTGCAAAACGCGGATTGGTTTCAAGTCGGTCCAGCTCGAATTGAACCGGCGACAGGGGTTCAAAGGCTGCACACGCATCCTGCAGCACAACTTCCACCATGCGCTGGACGAGATTGAGCTCAATAGTTGTGTAAGGACGGCCTTCAATACGCATGGCCGCCGTGCCGCGGCGTCCACCCAGCAACACATCCACAATCGAGTAGATGAGATTGGAGTCGACCGTAAACAGACCAAAATTGTCCCACTCCCGCGCCCTGAACACCGCAAGGATGGCCGGCAGCGGAATGGAATTGAGATAGTCGCCAAACCGGATCGACGTGATGTTGTCGAGGCTGACTTCCACATTGTCAGACGTAAAGTTGCGCAGGCTGGTTGTCATCAACCGCACCAGACGGTCAAAGACGATTTCAAGCATCGGCAGGCGCTCATAGGACACAAGCGCAGAGTTAATGATTGCGCGGATACCTGTGCGGTCTGCACCCCCTTCATCATCAAGCTCAAAGCCGAGCAAACTGTCGATTTCGTCCTGATTGAGGACACGTTCAGCGGCACCCGAAACACCCGGCGCAGCTTCGGCTTCCTCATCGTCAGAGAGGCTGGCTTCCCACTCGGCTGCCATCGCATCCGCGTCGCCATCCTCGCCATCGCTGGAGGCGTCAGCTTCGGCTTCAGCGGCCCAGGCGGCTGCCATGTCGTCCTGGTCTGTCTCGTCTTCCATAGCCATTCTGTATGCCTGTCTTGTCCGCGCGCTATCGCTGCGGCTACTGGATAATCATTTCGGTGAACAGCACGTCCGCCACTTCGTAAGGGCGAACATCCATATTGATGCGACGGAGGATTTCCTCCTTGAGGCGAAACAGCCCGGCTGACCCTTCAAGGTCCGACGCACGCAGTTCACGCAGGTAAATCTGAAAATTGTCGATGATGCGCGGCATCAGCGGTTCAATCTTCGGCAACGCAGCGGCGTCATGCAGCTCAAGGGTTACCTTGAACTTCACAAAAGATCCGCGCGGATCATCCGTCTGGAGATTGATGATGAGTTCCGGAAGCTCGTAAAAAACGATCTTTGAAGGATCAACAACCTTCTTGCCGTCCACGCCGACTTCGACCTGTTCTTCTTCACCGCCGCCAAAGACACCCATCATGAAGGCGCCGCCAAGGCCGCCGATGATCAGCAGCAGCGGCAGAGCGATAAAGAGAACAAGCTTCTTGCCCGACATCTTGCCGGACGCTTCTTCGCCTTCTTCATCATCAATGTCAGCAATGTCGTCGGCTGATGCCGTGGCGTCACTCATGTTGCAAACCCTGCGCGTGTTGGAGCGTCTTTAAGACCAAGCTCCGCGAACTATCCCGGTGCATCCCGCCCGTCCTTGGGGGTCAGCGTTTGATATGTCCGCCGCCGCGCGTTCTGCCGGTGGCACCCGTTGGTGTGAGGCGCTGTATTTGAGCCCGTCCCCCAACGTTGATGCCCGCAGTGTGAGGGTCGGCGGTTAACGAAGCGTTTTACAAACCGCCCACCGAAGCAAAAAACCGGCAAAAAGTGCCGGGTGCCCGGCAATCAGCAGCCTTTTGCCGCCCTCGCCTCCGCGTCCCAATCCACTAAGCCTTTGATTTGATTCAGATTTCAGTTTGGCACGCCCGATGCACAGCCAGGTCCGTGGCAGCGACCCGAAGCCGCCACAGCGAAGACACATAAATCCGTCCACAGAGCTTTTTCCGAGAGCCGCGTGGACATCGACCAGCCTGAGGTCCGTTATGGAACAAGCAATTTCAATTGCACTGTCGCGTCAGATGACGCTGCGCCGCGCGATGGACATCGTTGCCAACAACGTTGCCAATGCGAATACATCGGCCTTCAAGGCAGAGTCCCCGATCTTTTCAGAGTTCCTGATGCCCGGCGCCAAAGCCGACGATCGCACAGGCCTCAACAACGCAGGCGCCCTGTCTTTCGTCCTCGACACCGGCACCAAGCGCGATCTCTCAGAAGGCGACATCGAAGTAACCGGTAACCCGCTCGACGTTGCCATCACCGGCGAGGGTTTCTTCGCCGTACAGACAGCGGACGGTCAGCGTTACACACGCAGTGGCCACTTTGCTGTCGATCAGAACAATCAGCTGGTGACACCACAGGGTGACCCGGTTCTGTCTGACGCAGGTGCGCCTATCACCATCAACCCTGACGATGGCGAAATCGAAATTGGTCGCGACGGCACAATTGCCGCCGGTGAAACCACCATAGGCCGCCTTGGCGTTGTCAATGTGGACAACCCCGCCGCCATGAAAAAGACCGGCGACAACTACCTGGAAACCGACCAGGCCGCTGTCGCAATCGAGAACCCCACTGTCATGCAGGGCTTCATCGAGAGCTCAAACGTCAAGCCAGTGGTCGAAATGACGCGAATGATTGAAGTCATGCGCGCCTACACATCGACCCAGAAGACCATCAACAAGATGGGCGAACTCCAGCAGTCCGCCATCCGCCAGCTCGGCAGGGAGCCGCGCTAGCACCTGAACTTTGAACAGGGCCAACCTGAAGGCCCTTAAGACCTGAACCCGGATTCCCGTCCGGCAAGAGGAGACCGAAGAGATGAAGTCACTCAGTATCGCAGCCACCGGCATGCTCGCTCAGCAGCTCAATGTCGAAGTGATCTCGAACAACATCGCGAACATGAACACCACCGGCTACAAGCGCCAGCGTGCGGAGTTCCAGGACTTGATCTATCAGAACCTCCGCCGCGTTGGGTCGACATCATCTGATGCAGGCACCGTCGTGCCGACAGGCATCCAGATCGGCGTGGGCGTGAAAGCCGGGTCAGTCTACCGCATTTCAAGTCAGGGCAATCTGACACCAACGGACAACACCTATGACCTTGCCATTCAGGGCGAAGGCTATTTCCGCGTGACCCTGCCAACCGGCGAGGATGCCTACACCCGCGCCGGCGCCTTCCAGCTCAATGCGTCAGGCCAGATCGTCACAACGGATGGGTATGAACTGTCCCCATCCATCACAGTGCCGCAGGACGTGCGCGACGTCTCAATCAACAGCCAGGGCCAGATCGAAGCATTCCTGGATGGCCAGACCAACTCCACGGTTCTGGGCCAGCTTGAAATCGTTCGCTTCTTCAACAAGGCCGGTCTTGAAGCACGCGGAGGCAGCCTGTTCACAGAAACAGCAGCTTCAGGTGCACCGGCTGCGGCAACGCCCGGCTCCGTGGGCTACGGCACTTTGCTGCAGGGATATCTTGAAACCTCCAACGTGGATTCAGTTGGTGAAATCACCAACCTGATTAGCGCCCAGCGCGCTTATGAGATGAACGCCAAGGTCATCACCTCCACGGACGAGATGCTCTCCGTCGCATCCAACCTCCGCTAACCCGGTCAGGAACAGGACAGTCTCATGAGCATTCTTCGCACCTTCTCACTGCGCGCAATCCTCGCCACTGCTGTGCTGGCCACGGCTGGTATCGCGGGTCACGCAGATGCTGCCGCCCCGACCGAAGCCGTGCTGCGCGACAAGGCCATTGTGACCGGCGACGCTGTCACCCTCGGCGACCTGTTCATCAATGCCGGCAACCAGGCGTCGGCTCTGGTCTCCCGCGCACCCGCTCCCGGTGAGCGCGCCGCCATCAATGCAGTACACGTGACCAATGCTGCCCGCGCCGCTGGCATGCTGTGGCCAA
>JBCBUN010000108.1:0-6316 GCA_039818145.1 Pseudomonadota bacterium | reverse complement strand
CCTTCTACATCATCGGCACCGTGGCAGGCCCGCATCCCTATCCTGAACTGGTGCGCGATTTCCAGTCGATCATCGGCAAGGAAGTCCGGTCCCAGATGATGGAACGCGAAGGCCGCCTGCCGGACTCACTCATTGCCTGCATCGGCGGGGGCTCCAATGCCATGGGGCTGTTCTATGAGTTTCTGGATGAGCCGGATGTAGACATTTACGGCGTGGAAGCTGCCGGCCACGGACTTGATAAGCCCGGCGAACATGCAGCCTCACTCACGGGCGGCTCGCCCGGCGTGCTGCACGGCAACCGCACCTATTTGCTGCAGGACGAGGATGGCCAGATCATTGAAGGCCAC
Source organism: Pseudomonadota bacterium (assembly GCA_039818145.1). Taxonomy (GTDB): domain Bacteria; phylum Pseudomonadota; class Alphaproteobacteria; order CGMCC-115125; family CGMCC-115125; genus Pyruvatibacter. The sequence goes on along the minus strand of JBCBUN010000108.1, from coordinate 5,969 downwards.
TCGATCTCTGCAGGGCTGGACTATCCCGGCATCGGGCCTGAGCATTCCTGGCTCAAGGATTCAGGCCGAGTGACGTACCTGTCCACAACCGACGACGAAGCGCTTGAGGCGTTTCAGCTGTGCACCCGGCTTGAAGGCATCATCCCTGCCCTTGAACCATCGCACGCCCTGGCCCGCGTCACCGAACTCGCGCCCACGCTGCCCAAGGACCACTTGATGGTGATGAATCTGTGTGGCCGTGGCGACAAGGACGTGTTCGCCGTCGCCGGATATCTGGGTGTGGAGCTTTAGTCATGACCCATACCCGTATCGACACTCGCTTTGCCGAACTCAAGGCGCAGGGCAAGAAAGCCTTCGTGGGCTACGTCACCGCCGGTGATCCCGATGCTGAAACCTCATTGAAGATCGTCAAGGGTCTGCCCGGTGCGGGCGTCGACATCATTGAGCTTGGCATGCCGTTTTCTGATCCCATGGCCGATGGCCCTGCCATTCAGGCCGGCGGTCTGCGGGCGCTCAATGCCGGTGCCACCATGATCAAGACGCTTGAGCTGGTGCGGGCGTTTCGCGCTGACGACGACACCACGCCCATCGTGCTGATGGGCTACTACAACCCGATCTACATCTACGGCGTCGACAAGTTTCTGGCGGACGCAAAAGAAGCCGGTGTTGATGGTCTCATCGTTGTGGACCTGCCGCCGGAAGAAGATGAAGAGCTGTGTATCCCGGCCACCAAGGCTGGCGTGAACTTCATCCGCCTGGCCACACCCACAACGGACGCCGCGCGTCTGCCGGCCGTGCTCGCAAACACATCCGGGTTTGTCTACTACGTGTCGATCACAGGCATTACCGGGTCAGCTTCGGCCCAGGTTGAAAAGGTTGCATCAGCTGTATCCGGCATCACCGGCTCAACGGACCTGCCGGTAGTGGTGGGCTTCGGCATAAAGACGCCGGAGCAGGCGCGCGATATGGCAGGCGTGGCAGACGGCGCCGTGGTGGGGTCCGCCTTTGTGGACTGCATCGCATCCACCCTGGACGCTGATGGCCGTCCGACCGATGAAACCGTACCCAAGATTCTGGCATTGGCGGCGGAACTGGCCGCAGGCGCCCACGCAGCGTAAACTGTTCAACAGCATGATTTGGCCTGATTTTGCCGCCATGATTGGCGAAGACGGGCACACAGAGAACTGACCTGAGGAAAACGAAATGAGCTGGCTTGAAAATGTGGTGCGACCCAAAATCCGCACCTTCCTTTCGGCAAAGCGCGATACGCCGGAAAACCTCTGGCACAAGTGCAAGAATTGCGGCGAGATGATTTTCCATCGTGACCTGGAGGAGAACCTCCATGTCTGCACCAATTGCGGCCATCATGGGCGCCTGCGCGCCAAGGCCCGTCTGGATAATCTGTTTGACGGCGGCACCTGGGAAAAGATCGACAACCCGGAAGTGCCCGCTGACCCGCTGAAATTCCGCGACCAGCGCAAATACACAGACCGCCTGAAAGAAGCGCGCACCAAGACCGGCGACGAGGACGCGATGACCATCGCCCTGGGTACGATCAGCGGCCAGAGCGCTGTCGTTCTGGTTCAGGATTTTGCTTTTATGGGCGGGTCACTGGGCATGGCAGCAGGCGAAAGCATTGTGAAAGCAGCCGAGCTCGCCGTTGAACGCCGGGCGCCGCTCATTCTGTTTGCGGCTGCCGGTGGCGCACGCATGCAGGAAGGCATTCTGTCTTTGATGCAGATGCCGCGCTCGACGGTTGCCGTGCAGATGGTGCGCGAAGCAGGCCTGCCCTACATCGTGGTGATGACCGACCCGACAACCGGCGGTGTGACTGCGTCCTACGCCATGCTGGGCGACGTGCATATCGCCGAGCCTGGTGCTCTCATCGGCTTTGCGGGCCCGCGCGTGATTGAACAGACTATCCGCGAAAAACTGCCCGAAGGCTTCCAGCGCGCTGAATATCTGCTGGAGCACGGCATGGTGGACATGGTGGTGAAGCGGGGCGACATGCGCGACACGCTGGCGAAACTGATCTCCCTTTTGATGATCGAGCCCGCCACAGCCCCATCCGGTCAGGCAATGCCCCAGGGCACGGCGCCGGTTCCGTATGAGGCAGGCGCTGCGCCCGCTGCCGGCGCTGAATAGCGACGTGTCCGCGAAGACCCTTCCCCAGCGCCAGTCAAGCGATGCGATCCTTGATCGGCTGACGGGACTGCATCCCAAACTCATTGATCTGTCATTGGGCCGTCTTGAGCGGCTGCTTGGAGCTTTGGGCAACCCGCACCTGCACATTCCACCGGTCATTCACGTGGCCGGCACCAACGGCAAAGGTTCGGTCGTTGCCTATCTGCGGGCGATGTTCGAGGCGCAGGGCCTGCGGGTGCACACCTATACGTCGCCGCATCTGGTCAGGTTCCACGAGCGCATTCGCGTGCCGGACCCGACCGGCAACAGCGCGCCGGTCTCAGAGGATGAGTTGATCCGTCTGCTGAGCGATTGCGAAGCGGCCAATGATGCTGGCGACATCACATTTTTCGAGATCACGACGGCAGCAGCCTTCCTGGCCTTCTCCCGCATACCGGCAGATGTCACATTGCTGGAAGTGGGCCTCGGCGGGCGGTTTGATGCAACGAACGTCATCGAGAAACCCCGGGCCTGTGTCATCACCCCGGTCTCTCTTGATCATCAGAGTTTTCTGGGTGACACGGTGGCTGAAATAGCCGGCGAGAAAGCGGGCATTCTCAAGCAGGACGTGCCTGCCATCATTGCCCCACAGGTAGATGAAGCCCTTGAGGTGATTGAGGGCGAGGCGGCAAAGCTGGAAGTGCCACTGGCGCGCTTCGGTCAGGAATTTACAGCCTTTGAAGAACACGGACGGCTGGTGTTTCAGGACACCACCGGCTTGCTCGACCTGCCTTTGCCTGCATTGCGCGGCCGCCATCAGATCGCTAACGCCGCAACCGCTGTTGCCGCCGCGCGCGCCTTCGGTGGACTGGACGAAACCGCAATCGGCAATGGCCTCAAGCAGGTTGAGTGGCCTGCGCGCATGCAGCGTCTGTCGTCAGGCGCGCAGGCCGACAAGGTGCCCGGTGCTGAACTATGGCTGGATGGTGGGCACAACCCGGCGGCCTCACGGGCCATCGCTGAAACACTGGCAGACCTTGAAGACAAGAACCCGCGTCCCCTTGTGCTGATCAGCGGCATGATGGACTCAAAAGACACAGGCGGCTTCTTCGAGGCCTTCAACGGGCTGGCCTCGACGGTGCTCACGGTGGGTATTCCCGGTCAGCCAAATGGCCGCCCGGCGGACGACGTCGCACAGATGGCGCGCGATGCCGGGCTTGAAGCGGTATCAATGCCCGATCTCGAGACGGCACTTGAGCGCGCGTCCGTGATATCGCCACCACCCCGGATTGTGATCTGTGGATCGCTCTATCTCGCAGGCGAAGTGCTGGCCCGGAACACCTAGGGAGACCCGTATGACTGGACTTGATCCGGGGTCCACTCTCGTTTGCTGCGGTCTTAAGCACCCGCGAGTAGGCTCTAGGTCAAGTCCGGAGAAACGTCATTGGTGATAGGGAAAACGAAAAGGGCCACCGCGCATGCGCGGTGGCCCTTTGTCTGTCGGCATGTGCCTCAGGCTTATTCGGCGGCCTGAATGGACACGACCTTGTCATCGGTCAGCAGTTCGCCCTGCGCTTCTTGCGTTGCGGCTTCGGGTTTCTTGGGTGCTGCCTTGGCCTTTGCCTTGGAAGTTGTCTTGCGCTTGGCTTTCGTCTTCGTTTTAGCCTTGGCCTTGGCCTTGGCCTTGGTCTTCGCCTTTGTGGAAGCCTTCGTCTTGGAGACAGCCGTGCCGTCCCGCTCGCTCAGGCTTGCATCAGACTGATGCGCTGGCACGGCAGAGCGTGACAGGGATGCCCGCTTCTTCGGCGCCGCGTTCTTCATGGCCTTCTTGAAGGCCGGGGAGGCTGCACGCTTCTTGGCAGCAGCCATCAACTCGTCGAAGCTTTCCTGAATGCAATCCGCAAAGAACGCGGGATCCGGCACCATTTCGCGGCATGAAGTGATCGAAATTGTGATCTGACCGCCATAGCTGAACACCGGCATGATGAGACCCATGCCGTCCAGGATCGGACCTGTACCGAACTGTGTGACCAGACGCGCGCCGGTCATGTAGAGCGGCACATTGGGGCCGGGGACATTGGTGATGACGCAGTTCATCGGCAGCTTCATGCGGTTGGCCAAGCCAAGACCAGTGTAGAGCCGCGCAGCCATACCCGCCGTGGTGGACGGAATGAACTGGGTGTAGTCGGTCATCGTCTTGGCGCCAACAGCGTTGGTCAGTTCCTTGGAGTTGGTGGTGTGTTCAAACACCGCCTCAAGGCGCTTCATCGGTTCTTCAATGTCGGTACCGATGGCCACTGTCATGGCGGATACCTGGTTGCCGGCGGACTTCTGCTTGTCCGGTGAACGCACGGAAATTGGCGTCATGGCGACCAGTGAATCGCCGGGAAGCTCTTCCTTGTCCGCTAGGTACTTGCGCAAGGCACCTCCGCACACCGTCAGCACCACGTCATTGATCGTGGCACCGGGCACAGTCGTGCGGATGAATTTGAGATCGTCAATGGCAAAGCTGCGGCCATCAAACACACGGTGCGGCGAGACGCAGCCGTTAAAGCGCGTGCGCGGCACAGGGCCTGATGATTTGAGATCACCCGTCGACATCTTGAGGCCGGCGCGGGCCAGAGCCGGCACTGAGCGGGCCACCACATTGGCCAGACGGAACGGCTGGACTGCCGTGTGACCGGCGGTGCGGGCCAGAAGCTCCATGGCCAGCGGTTCGCGCTCGGGCACCCATGGCTCCTTGGGCGGGGTGGGCTTCGCATCCGGCTTCAGGTCATGGATGGCCGCGACCATTTCGGCACCGGACACACCGTCAATAATGGCGTGGTGCACCTTGGACAGGATGGCGAAGGATCCCTTGGGGATGCCTTCCACATTGTCGAGGCCTTCAATTACGTAGAATTCCCATAGGGGCCGGTTGGTATCGAGCGCGCGCGAATGCAGGCGTGAGGCCTGGATGCACAGCTGGCGCCAGTCACCGGGGTGCGGCAGGGCGATATGGCGAACGTGGAACTCGATGTCGAAGTCCGGATCCTCAAACCAGTAGGGATGATCCAGATTGGCCGGCACGAAGGCCAGGCGCTGACGGAACGCGCGCGACATGTGCAGGCGCGCTTCGTAGTTCTTCAGAATTTCCTTGAAACCAAGCACACCGCCTTCGACGGTTGACTGGTCATAAATCGCCACTGAGCCGATGTGCATGGGCGCGTTCTTCGTTTCAAAATACAGAAACGAGGCGTCCATTCCGCTGAGTTGTTCCATCGAGCGTACTCCCCTTTAGTTCATTGGAATAACTTCACCACACTAAGGCGGCGGGGCAAAGCGCTGATACGCAGGCGCGGTGCAGATTGGCACTTTTGAGGGAAATAAAAAGACGCAATGACTACAACGCGCTAGCGCGTTGATCGGTATTGGTCACCAAGTACCTCAGATGGGCGGGATATAGACCGCATGCGGACTTTCAAGCAAGTTAACCGTGGCATGCGTTTTTGCATTGCAGCATTTAGTGCCGCCGACTGTGTTGCCCGCCGGGACCCCCAACACAAACGAAAACCGGCGGCCCATGGGACCGCCGGTTGCAGATAATTTGTCAGTCTGAGGTTTCCTCAGACGGCGTCGGCTAGATCGACTCTTCGATCCACTCGGAAATCTTGCTCTTGGGCAGGGCGCCAACCTTGGTTGCTGCCACCTGACCATCCTTGAAGATCATCAGCGTCGGGATGCCGCGTACGCCGTATTTCGTCGGCACGTTCGGGTTCTCGTCGATGTTGATCTTGGCAATGGTCAGCTTTTCGCCAAGCTCACCGGCAATCTCTTCAAGAGCCGGTCCAATCTGCTTGCACGGG
>JBCBUN010000107.1:0-6346 GCA_039818145.1 Pseudomonadota bacterium | reverse complement strand
GCAGTACGAGATTTATCCCAAGGGTCTCAAGGCACCGTACCGCGACTGGCGGTTTGAAGTCGGCGAAGACATGTATGCCCTGATGGGCATTACGCGTGATGACAAGATGGCGCGCCTTGAGACCCTTGGGATAAATCTCGTACTGCGCCGGCTCTCCCATGGGGTTGGAGGTCATCTGCTCTTCCATCTGCGCTTTGAAACGTGTCATGGCGTCCCCGTTGAGAACGAAAAGCCTCCACGGCTGCACATTGCCCCCGGACGGCGCACGCAGCGCTGCCTTGAGGACGGACGACAGCACCTCATTGTCGACAGGCTCGTCGGCAAAGGCACGGATGCTTTTGCGCTGGGCGACAGCGTCGGTGACGGAAAGGGTCATCAGGTATCTCCGGTTTCAATCAGTTTTCATTTTTTATACTTGTGCAAATTTTATTGATGTGCAAATTATTTCTCATGGCGGATGTATCAACACGATCGCAGAACAAGTCAGCGCGGCGCACGCGCATTCTCGTCGAAGCTGCGGACCTGATGGCGAGCGGCGGCATGCAGGGCCTTACGCTGCGGGAACTGGCTGCGGCATCAGACGTGACGGTACCGACCATCTACAATCTGATCGGCGGTCGCGACCAGATCATCATGGAACTCGTGAATGACGCGATGGACCAGATGGACGCGGTTCTGGCACGACAGCCGGAGACCTCGGGGATCGAGTACGGGCTTGCGGCCATCGAGAGCTGTTTTGACCTCGCCCTGTCGCAGAAGACGCTCTACCGGGCCGTCTTTGGCGCGCTGTTTGAAATGGAGGCGAGCGCTGTTGCGGACTGGATGGGCGCCTTGTTCCGGCGGGGCGGTGCCGTCATGCATGTGGCCGTCCTGAAGTCGATTGAGGATCGTGACCTGCGTGGGGACCTGGCAGCCCTGCCGATGGCTCACAACGCCTTCCATGCCTTTCAGGCGACATTGCGGATGTGGGCGGTTGGCGCCCTTGATACCCGAAACAGCAAGGCGCGGGCTCGGTATGCCTATTTGATGAGCCTGCTCGCAGACGCAACCCCGAAGGGACGGCGAAAAATACGGGCGTTGATGGCGGACGCAGAACGGACGTTGGACCGGTGACCAGACCCGTTCCTACACCAGACTATCGAACGCTCACATGGCTTGGTCATCGCATCGCGTGGTGGGAAACCCGCCAACATGAGCCGGGTGTGCCCAGTCTCTTGTTGCTGCACGGCTTCCCATCGTCATCGCGGGACTGGCACCATGTGGCGTCTCTGCTTGCGGATCGCGTCCGCGTCGTTGGATTTGATTTCCTCGGCTATGGACGGTCGGCCAAAGCCAAGAGTGCAGACTATTCGGTGTTCGCGCAGGCTGATCTGACAGCATTCGTGATCGACGAGTTGTGCGGGGGCGCTGCCATGGTTGTTGGCCATGATGTGGGTGGCATCGTCCTGCAGGATCTTCTTGATCGCGATCTTTCCCTTCCACACGGCCGGATATCTCAGGCCTGTTTTGTGAACAGCAGTGTTTATTCCGCCCTCTACAAGCCCACGCGCGCCCAGAAGCTTTTGACAATTCCAGTGCTCGGCCAGATGGTGGCGGCACGCATGACACGCAAGGCATTTGTCGCTGGTATCGCCAGTGTAAGCGGCACCAACACACCGCAGCTTCGCGCCCAGGCGGACGAGATGATGCTTGAGTATTCAAGCAATGGTGGTCGTCGGCTGTCGCCCCGTCATCTGGTTTACATGAAGGAACGCAGGGCTCATGCGGCGCGGCTCGAAGCGGCCATGGCCAAGACCGATCCATCGCGCCTCGCGTTTGTATATGGCGCCGCCGATCCGGTCTCCGGACAGCAGCAGATTGGCGAAATCAAGAGGCGTCTGCCTGATGCCCGTGTGACAGCTCTAAACGGGTTGGGCCATTTTCCGATGCTTGAAGACGCGCGCGCTGTGGCCAGGGGAATTGCCTCTACTTTCAAACTAGGAGAGTCCTGATGCAATCAGGTGGACAGTGCATAGACCTCAGCGCCGTCGGTGACCCGGATGTACTGGTGCCGGTTACAAGGCCGGTCGTGGACCCGGGGCCGGGTCAGATTCTGGTGCGGATAAAGGCCGCCGGTGTGGCCTATGCAGACGTCAAGATGCGGCATGGCATCTATCCCGGCGCTCCCAAGATTCCATTCGTTCCCGGCTACGACTTTGCAGGCGTGGTTGAGGCTGTCGGCTCAGGCGAAACACCGTTTGCCGTTGGCGATAATGTGGCAGGGCTAACAAAGGTCGGTAGCTACGCGGAGTATCTCACGCTAGCGCCCCGCCACGTGGCGAAGATGGGGTCCAACACCGCTTTTGTCCCGGCGGCAGCAAGTGTTCTCAACTACGTGACTGCCTACCAGTTGATCCACCGTTGCACTGCAATTGACGAGAAACACTCGGTTCTGGTGCATGGGGGTGGCGGCGGTGTCGGAACGGCTCTGCTTGATCTTCTCCGCGGCCTGAATGTAACCGTTTTTGCGACCGCCTCTGAGAGCAAGCATGATCTGGTGCGGTCATATGGCGCCACGCCGATAGACTATCGGGCGCATGATTTTGTGAATGTGATCAAATCACAGCATGGCCGGGTGGATGCGGTGTTTGACCACATTGGAGGCCAACACCTCTGGAGGTCACGCAAGGTCCTGCAACCGCGTGGGCAACTGGTCTGTTTTGGCTTCGCCGGTGCCGTTCAAGATGGCAACGGGGCGGCGCTGGGCACATTGGCTCGTATTACCGCCATGAAATGCATGCCGGGCCCATCGGCCAAGTTCTACGGGATTCTTAGTCCCGGCTTTTCGTTTGAGGATCATATCGCCGCTGACCTAGACCAGGTAATGCGGCTCCTGGACGCCGGGTCTATCTCTCCGCACGTTGGCGCTGAACTGCCGCTTGAGGAAGCCGCCAACGCACACCGGATGCTGGAGGAGGCAAGGGTGGCCGGCAAGATTGTGCTGCTGCCGTAGCTCCGCTACCCCGCCCGCAAATAGCGGATCGCCTCGTCGCGCTCGAAGAGATAGAGCAGCACCCTTAGGGCCGCGCCGCGCTCTGTTTCAAGTTCGGGATCTTTGTTGAGGATCAACTCCACATCGTCTCTGGCGGCAGCGATGAGGTCCGCATGGGCTTCAAGTGACGCCAAGCGGAACTGAGGCAGCCCGGACTGACGTGTTCCCAGAACCTCGCCGGCGCCACGCAGGATCAGATCTTCCTCGGCGATGACAAATCCGTCTTCGGTGTCCCGAAGGGTTGCGATGCGTTTTTTCGCCATCTCGCCCAGGGGTGTCTTGTAGAGCAGCAGGCAGCTTGATGCCGCCGACCCACGACCGACACGCCCCCGCAGCTGGTGGAGCTGCGCAAGGCCAAACCGTTCCGCGTGTTCAATCACCATGATGGACGCATTGGGCACATCTACGCCCACTTCAATCACCGTCGTTGCCACCAGAATATCGATCTCACCTGCGTGAAACGCGGTCATGACCTCTTCGCGCTCCGGGCCTTTCATGCGGCCATGGACCATGCCGACACGCGCACCGAGGGACGCCTTGAGGCCCGCATAGCGTTCTTCCGCCGCGGCAACATCCAGCACATCGGATTCTTCAACCAGGGGGCACACCCAATAGACTTGGCGACCCTCGCTGATGGCGCGACCAAGGCCGGCGGTCACCTCATCCATACGCTCAAGCGGCAGAGCCCGCGTCGCGATGGGTTTACGGCCTGCAGGTTTCTCCGTCAGGCGGGATACGTCCATGTCGCCATAGGCGGTGAGCTGAAGGGTGCGGGGTATCGGTGTGGCCGTCATTACCAAAACGTCCGTTCCGGCCACGCCCTTTGACGACAGCTCCATGCGCTCGCGGACACCAAAGCGATGCTGCTCGTCTACCACTGCAACGGCCAGATCCTTGAAAGCAACGCTGCCCTGGAAGAGAGCGTGGGTACCAACGAGGATGTCTATCTCTCCGGCTTCAGCTGCGGCAACAATGGCCTCCCGCGCCTTGCCCTTGTCTCGTCCGGTCAGCACGGCCATGCGGATGCCTGCTGCCTCACATAGAGGCTCCAGAGTTTTGGCGTGCTGGCGGGCGAGGATTTCTGTTGGTGCCATCAGGGCCGCCTGTGCGCCTGCCTCAACGGCCACCAGCATTGCCATGAGGGCCACCATGGTCTTACCGGAGCCGACATCACCCTGAAGTAATCGCAGCATCCGGTACGGCTCTTTGAGGTCCGACTCGATCTCAGCCACGGCCACACGCTGGCCACGGGTAAGCTCGAAGGGAAGGGCGGTTTCGACCTTGCGGCGCAGTGTCCCGTCCCCGGAGAGCGGCCTGCCGCGGCTGCGTTTCATACGGGCGCGGACCAGGGCCAGCGCCAGCTGGTTAGCGAGCATCTCGTCATAGGCCAGCCGCGCGTGTGCCGGATGGCGCAGGTCAACCGCATCCGGGCCATCGGGCTGATGGACGGCTTTGACCGCCTCATGCCAGGGGGGATATTTCTGCTGTCGCGCCCAGGCTGCATCCATCCACTCAGGCAATTCCGGCACCCGCTCGAGGCCGGCCAGAATGGCCTTGGTCAGCACCTTGCCTGAGAGGCCCGCCGTCAAAGGATAGACCGGCTCATAGGGCGGCAGTTTTGCGGCATCTTCCAATGTCAGCATGTGGTCGGGGTGGGTCATCTGTATCTGACCGCCATAGGCTTCGACTTCGCCGGAGATCACCCGCTTTTCGCCTTCCGGCAGCGTGCGGCGCAGATAGTCCTCGCGCGCATGGAAGAAGGTGAGGGTGATCTCACCGGTCTCATCCGTACACGGAATGCGATAGGGAGCGCGGCTGCCACGTGGCGGTGGCGTGTGCGGCCCGATCGTGACCTCAAGGGTCGCTATCACGCCGGGCTGTGCATCAATGATGTGCGGGCGATTGCGGCGATCAATCAAACCAACCGGCAGGTGCCACAACAGGTCCACGACTTTGGGGCCGGTCAGTTTTTCCAGCAGCTTTTGCAGGCGCGGGCCGATACCGGGCAGCTTGACGGCGTCTGCGAACAGCGGAAACAGCGCCTCGGGCCGGCCTTTCGGTGGCGCGGGTTTTTCCGGTGATGGTGCGGCGGGCGAGGTCATGGGCATGATCTAGCATGATCTTTGATGCCGTGTCCGCCCGCTGCTGATATCAGGCTTTTAGATAAGCAGGCCCGTGTTCTTCGATCATTCCCATCATCATCCGGAGCCCTTGATCGGACTGCTCGAGGTGAGGGTGGCTAACTGTGTGTGCCACGTAGCTTAGGATCCGCGCCATCATGAATGTCGGAATCATGCCCAGATGCTCATCGGGCAGGGCGCGATGTTCCCGAAAGCCTGCGATGATTGCTCCAAGGCAGGGATCAAAGTAGTCCGAGCCGACAAGATCGATCAGCGCTGTTACGACCTCGAAAAGAACCCAGCTGTCACCCGTATCATCAAAATCAATCAGTCTGATGCCATCCTGACAGATCATGATGTTCTCCGGCATCAGATCAGCCTGGGTAAGCCCATATCTGTCCGGCGCCTTGCCAAAGGCATCAAGCTCATGTTCGACCTTTGCCGATATGTCGTTGAGGAGTTTGCGTTGGGAGACGCTTGCGCCCTCAATCTTGCGGAAGTCGCCAAGTTGGCCAGTAACGCCAAAAATACCTTCGGCATCCCAGGCACGTCGGTCAAATCCTTTAGGACGTTGCCAGTTTTCCGTGGCGTTGTAGATGCTCGCCACCTGTCTTCCGACTTCAGCGTAGACACTGGTTGCTTCATCAACTGACATCTCCATTGGCGCGCCGACACGACGGAATGGCCGACCGTCAATCCACTCAAACATGTCGCACTGGCGGACCACATCCACATCCTTATGGGCGGCGTGTACGAAGCTCGCGTCGGAGTTTGGCCGCAACAGTCGAGGCGTCCTTACGCCTGATGCATTGATGTGTTCGATGAAATCCAGCTCACTTTGAATTTCTGCATCTGTGCGATAACCCGCCTGGTGAACCCGCAAGGCAAAGCGACCCCGCGCACCCGCATCGACGGAGAATGTCATGTTTTCACGGTAGGCAACCGGCCGTAGCTCGGCGTCCTCCAAGCCGTAATCCTTCAATGCTGTGCGCGCGAGCCTGCCAAGAGCCGCAATCTGCTCGGTCTCCGACAGATCATAAAAGGGATGCCTGCTCATGATGCGGTTACCTTCTTCAATGCAGCTTCAATCTTGCCAAGGGCTTCATCGCAATAGGCGTCATCCACCAGCAGGCCTGTCTTGAACTGGAGGTAGCGACGGTCAAAGCCTGCAAACATGGCCCACAGACCCTGCTCG
>JBCBUN010000106.1:0-6405 GCA_039818145.1 Pseudomonadota bacterium | reverse complement strand
GACCTTGGCGGCCCGGCGCTCTCAGCAGCGCGCGCAGGCGGCTGGCTTGATGACAACGCCCTGTGCGTTCTTGAGGAAGCGTCCTCAGCCGATGTTCCGTGTCCGGATGGGTTCGAAGAACTCGACCGACGTGTGTATGGCGACACGCAGGTTGTGATCCTGCAAGTGAAGCCCTAACGCCGGCCGAAGAGTTTTTCGATGTCGGGCAGGCTGAGGGTCACATAGGTGGGTCGTCCGTGATTGCACTGGCCTGAGTGGGGCGTCACTTCCATCTCGCGCAGCAGGGCATTCATTTCAACGGCGGTGAGCCTGCGGCCTGCGCGGACCGAGCCGTGGCACGCCATGGTGCCCGACACTTCATCCAGCTTCTCTTTCAGGGAAAGCGCCTGACCCAGATCAGCCACTTCGTCTGCCAGGTCTTTCACCAGACCCTGAATGTCCGTGTCGCCGAGCATGGCGGGTGTCTCACGGACGATGATCGTTCCATCGCCGAAGGGCTCTATCACCAAACCAAGTTCGGCCAATTCGTCAGAGCGATCCGCAAGTGCTGCGGCTTCGTCCGCGCCCAGCTCGACAACTTCGGGCACGAGCAATGCCTGCCGCTTGATGCCTGTCTCTGCCAGCGCTTTTTTCATGCGCTCGTGCACCAGCCGCTCATGGGCTGCATGCTGATCCACCAGCACCAGACCATTGTGGGTTTCAGCCACAATGTAAGTGAGGTGCAACTGACCGCGTGCGGCGCCCAGGGGCCGGTCCATCAGATCATCGGATGACGTTTCTTCAACGCGCGCCGCAGGCTGGTCAAAACCTGCAAGGTCCTGCGGGAGGTTTTGCGGCTGAAGGGGTGATGTTTCCTCCATGCCGGGCACGGATGGTGGCGTATTACCCGCCTGTGTTGGCGTAAAGCTGCGGGCAGCTAGTTCCATCAAATGGCTCTGTCTCGCTTGGGGCGGCGGCTGCCCCATATGGGCGCCGGGCTGGAAGGATGACAATGCCGCGCCCGCCACTGTCGTTGAGGCCCGGTGCCCAGCAGCATCCAGCGCCATGCGCAGGCTCTTGACGATGAGCGCACGGATCAGGCCGGGATCGCGAAAGCGGACCTCTGCCTTGGCCGGGTGTACGTTGACGTCCACTTCCGCAGGATCAATCTCGACAAATAGCGCCAGCACCGGGTGGCGATCACGGGCCAGAAAATCCGCATATGCTCCGCGGACAGCGCCGATCAGCAATTTGTCGCGGACAGGCCGTCCGTTGACGAACATGTATTGTGCCTGGGCATTGCCGCGATTGAACGTGGGCAGGCCTGCAAAGCCGGTGATCCGCACGCCATCGCGTTCGATCTCCACAGGCATCACATTGTCCTGAAAGTCCCGCCCTAGTATGCGTGCCAGGCGCGACAGCCGTGCGTCATCATCCAGCGCATCGGTCTCCGCATCCATGCGCAAAGACGTGCGCCCCTCATGGGTGAGCGAAAACCCGACGCGCGGATTGGCCATGGCGATGCGACGCATCACATCACCCACCGCCTGCGCTTCGGCGCGATCCGATTTCAGGAATTTGAGGCGGGCGGGTGTCGCATAGAAAAGGTCACGCACCTCAATGCGGGTGCCGGGGGCCGCGGAGGATGGTTTGGGGCCCGAGACCTTGCCGCCTTCCACCTTGAGCGCATGGCCCTCTTCGCCTGCCGGTCGCGAAACAATGCCCAGGCGGGCCACCGCGCCGATGGAAGGCAATGCTTCACCGCGAAAACCGAGACTTTGAATATGGACAAGATCTTCGGTGCCTGTGTCATTCACCGCCAGCTTTGAGGTGGCGTGGCGTTCGATGGCGAGGGACAGATCATCTGCGGTCATGCCGCAGCCATCGTCATCTACCGCAATCAGCGTTTTGCCGCCTGCTGAGATCGCCACGTCGATGCGCGACGCGCCCGCATCGATGGCGTTTTCCACCAGCTCCTTTACGGCACTGGCCGGGCGCTCCACCACTTCGCCTGCAGCGATTCGGTTGACTGTGCCTTCGCTCAGCCTGCGGATATGCGGGCGGTTCGCGTTCGGCGCAGCACTGGACGCGACATCGGCCATGGGAGCTACATCTCTCCCAGATATTTGCGGGCGAGGATTTTGCCTTCTTCGACGGCCGGCTGGTCAAACGGGTCAACACCCATGAGGTGCGCTGCGATGATCGTCTCCAGCATGAAATGCATGAGCAATGCGCCCATGGCTGTTTCATCCAGCACCGGAATGTCGATGGTGCGTACCGGACGCTTATTGGCTTTCAGCGTCGCAACGGTGGCGCGGTACTCTGCGTCCATGAGGTCGCCCATGGTCTTGCCGTTGAGATAGTCCAACGCCGGGTCATCTGTCGCAACGCGCGGGCCTGCGCCTGCGGAGCCCACAGACATGATGGTGTACGCCTTGTCTGCAGGGCCTGCGAGATAGAGCTGCAGCTGGCTGTGCTGGTCCACGGGGCCAATGCCTGTCGCCGGCACCGTGCCGCGTCCGTCCTTGCCCAGGCTCTCCGCCCATAGCTGGCGATACCACTGGCCGAAGCGCTCCAGGCGATCTGAATAGGCCATGATCACGCTGGCTGCCGCACCCGCCTCCTGCGCCAGCCCCACCTGCATGACAGCACCTGCGGCTGGAGCCACATCTTCAGGGTCAGCGCCTGCCAGCACTGGTGCCAATACACGGTCAGCGCCTTCGCGCACGGCCACGACGTCCAGGCCCATGAGCATGGCAGGCACAAGGCCTACATTGGTGAGAATGGAAAACCGTCCGCCGACGCGCGGATCATGATCAATCACAGGTGCCCCGATGCCCGTTGCAAACCGGCGGACGGGGTTGTCGGAAGGCTCAGTAATCGCAGCAAAATGCTGGGCGAGATAGTCACCAACGCCTGCGGCCTCCAGTGCTGCCTTGGCCGCATAGGCCTGCATCAGGGGTTCCGCGGTGCCGCCGGACTTTGACACGACCAGAAACCGTGTCGTGCGCAGGTCCAGGGACTGCAATGCGCGCTCAAAGGTATGGGGATCTAGGTTTTCGAAAAAGTGGACGCGCGGTTCGGTATGGCTTTGGGCGGGTGTTGCGTCATAGGCAAGCTGCGCCACTGCCTTGGCGCCAAGGCTTGAGCCGCCAATCCCCAGAACCACGATGTCGGTGGCGTCCTTCTTCAGGTGCGCTGCAATGCGCTCCATGTCCACGATATCGTCGCGCCGCTTGGGTAGATGCAGCAAGGGTAGCGTGCTGTCCGCATGCTGACGACGGAGCGCCTCCAGGGCGGGGCTGGTTGCGGCAAGATGCGCATCATATTGCGCCTGCGTCAGCCCGCCCGCACCAATGATGCCGGAGACGTCGTGGACAAAAGGCAATGAGGGCGTTGAGGCAGAAGGCATGGCGCTAGGCTACTCCGGTACAGCGACTCGCCAAAACAGGCGCTCACTACCGTAGCAAAGGGCAACGGCCCCCTTAAAGCCAGTTAATTGCTGTCGGTCGACCTTCCGATAGTCGGCCGCTACTTAGCAGTGGCTTCCTCTGCCGAAACGGCCTCTTGTCCTGCATTTGTGGACGCGGTGATCCCCTCAGGCGCACCGACGGCAACCACGCGCATGGCGTCCGGCGTCAGCAGGCGTTTTGCGGCACGTGAAATATCTTCAAGCGTCACGGCGTTGACCAGAGAGTTCCGGGTGTCCACGTAGTCTAGTCCAAGTCCTTCAAACTGAATGGCTGCGAGTTGGCCTGCGATGGCGCGGCTGGAGTCAAACCGAAGGGCATAGGATCCCGTCAGATAGGTCTTGGCGGCGTCGAGTTCTTCGGCCGTGATGCCGTTCTCCGCCACATCAATGATCTGCGCCGTGGCCACGTCGAGCGCTTCACCTGCCGTGGCGTTGCTGGTGGCGAAATAGCCAAGGGTCAGGCCCCCATGAGAAAGCGGATAGAGCGACGTATAGACCGAATAGACCAGCCCGCGTTCCTCGCGCACTTCCTTGAACATGCGGCTGACAAAACTGCCGCCGCCCAGCATGTAGTTCATCACGAAGGCGGGAATGAAATCTTCGTCGTCGCGTTTCATGCCGTCCATGCCGAACACGACAACCGACTGGGGGTTGTTGCGCTCAATGACCGTGACACCGGGGGTGAGCGGCGCGATGTCGCCTGGGTCTTTGCGGTCAGTTGTTTCAGGCAGGCCACCGAACGTGCTGTCGATTAATGGCACAAGCTCTTCAGCGGTGATGTCACCCACAACCGCAACTGAAATGTTGTCGCGGGCAAACGCCATGGCCGCGTAGGCACGCATGTCGTCTGCCGTGATGGAGGCAAGGCTTTCAGGTGTGCCGGCGGGTGGCAGAGCATAGGGATGATCGCCGAACACATCCTTGAAGAAGGCGCGATAGGCGACAGTGTCAGGGTCTTCAAGGTCCTGGGCGAGGCTTGCCAGAGACTGGGCGCGGACACGGGCCACATCGCCTTCGTCAAAGCGCGGTTGGGTCAGCGCAAGGCGCACCAGATCGAAGGCATCATTGATGTTCTGAGACAGGGTGCGCATCTGGATCTTGATTGTGTCGCGGCCTGCGGAGACGGACACAGAGACATTGAGATCACGCAGGCGCGCTGCAAAGGCCTGGCTGTCCAGGTCCCCTGCCCCTTCCGTCATCAGGCTGGCGGTCATGTCCGCGAGACCGGACTTGCCCTCGGGATCAAGGTGGGAGCCTGCATGAAACAGGACCTCAAGCGCCACCATGGGCACGGCGTCTTCTGACACCAGCCACGCTTCGACGCCGCTGTCACTTTTGACAGGCTCAATTTCAAATGCCTGTGCGGGAACGATGAAAGCTGCCAGCAGGAAGGACGTCGTGATGAGAATCTTGCGGATCATGACCTGTCCTCCCTATCTGTCGTCTCTATGGGGTCTGTCGTCTCGGTGGAAGGCTCGACGGTATTGTCAGAGGCCGTCTGCGGCCGGGTAAGAACACCGGTCACGGACCGCTCCTTGCGCAGATATTTGCGGGCGGCCTGGGTCACTTGTTCAGGGGTCACGGCCAGCACCCGGTCCGGCCAGGTGGCTGCATGTTCCACGGTCAGGCCGGTCATCAGGGCCACGCCGTAGGAGCGCGCCATGCTTTGCTGGCTGTCCTGCGCAAAAATGGCGTCGGCCACAAGCGTCCGCTGGGCACGTTCCACTTCTTCTGCGGTCACACCGTCGGCGAGCAGTTTGTCGATTTCCGCGTCAATTGCAGCTTCTGCATCCGCCATGGCCACACCTGGCGCGGGTACGGCAAAAAAGCCGATGCTGCCATCATCAAGCGCTGAGCCGATGTACCAGCCGCTCGCGCCAAGGGCGATCTTCTGGTCCACCACCAGGGACTTGTAGATGCGGGCCGTGGCACCGCCGCCAATGATTTCACTCAGCACGTCCAGCGCTTCTGCCTCACCCGGTTCGCCATTGGCGTAGGACGGGGCAAGGTAGGAACGGCGCACATAGGGCTGCTCGACGCGAGCATCCTCAAGGACCACGCGGCGGGCGGCGCGCTGGGGCGGGTCCTGCGGGCGCATTCGGTCGGGCTGTCCGCCATTGGACGGGATCACACCGTAAAACTGCTCTGCCAGCGGACGCAGTTCGGTGGCATTAACATCGCCTGCCACAATCAGCACCGCGTTCGCCGGGTCATACCAATCGCGGTAGAAGTCCAGGGCATCCTGATAGGTCAGCCCCCGCATCTCATGCTCCCAGCCGATGATCGGTGTGCCATAAGGATGCGAAAGATACAGCATGGCGTTCATCTGTTCGGAGAGGATTGAGCCCGGGTCATTCTCGATACGCGCGGAGCGCTCTTCCAGAATGACGTCGCGTTCGGGCAGCACGAGCTCTTCGGTGAGCACCAGCCCGGTCATCCGGTCCGCTTCAAGTTCCATGACCAGCGGCAGTCGGTCTCGTGCCACGCGCTGGAAGTAGCCGGTGTAATCGTAAGATGTGAAGGCGTTTTCCTGGCCGCCATTGCGGGCAACGGTTGCAGAGAATTCACCTGTGGGCACGTTTTCGGTGCCTTTGAACATCAAGTGCTCAAGATAGTGGGCAATGCCGGATTTCCCGCGCGGCTCGTCTGCGGAGCCGACCTTGTACCAGACCATATGAGTCACGACGGGGGCGCGCCGGTCTTCAATCACCACCACCTGCATGCCGTTGGACAGCATGAATGTCTCAGGGATCGGCTGGCCTGTGGCCTCTACGATGCGAGGCTCAGCTGGCTGAGCGGTTGCTTCAGCCTCAGGTTCCGAGGCTACCGGCGCCGAAGCTGGTGCGGGTGTTACCGCTTGCGCGGCTTCGCTGGGTTCCGAGTCCGCAGGGGAGGCAGTCTGTTCTTCGCCGCAGGCAACAAGTAGTGGCAGGGAGACAAGAAGGGCGGTCGCA
>JBCBUN010000105.1:0-6410 GCA_039818145.1 Pseudomonadota bacterium | reverse complement strand
GATGTACCAAGTTTCACGGCCGTAGAGCGTGAACTTGCGGAGGTCAAAACAGTCGTTGATAAGGCTTTCGATGAGCTCCTGACCAAAGTGGCGCTTTAGGGCACCGCAACACTGTTATCCTTAACGCACGCCGCCGCTTGAAGGCCGCAATGAGTGTGTTTACTCCCAATAGACAGTTTATGGAGGATGAGTGGCGCGGGTCACTCATGGCCTGATTCACATGGAGCGCTTCGACGTCATCGTCATTGGTGCGGGCCATAACGGCCTGACGGCGGCCGCCTATCTGGCGCGTGCTGGTCTTGGTGTGCTTGTCCTGGAGAAGAACGAGTACATTGGTGGCGCGGCCGTAAGCCGGGAAGTTGAACCCGGATTTATCTACTCAAGCTGCTCATATGCCCTCAGTCTTCTGCGACCTGAAATCGTGCGCGATCTTGATCTGATCCGCCACGGTCTGAGGGTCATTCCCTATCATGGCTCACTCACGCTCATGGGCGATGGGCAGTTTCTCGCAGCGTCATCTCATGCTGATGTCATGCGACGCGAGATCTCTCGCTTTTCGAAACGCGATGCAGATGCCTATCAACGATACAGTCGAGACATGCGTCGGCAGGCTGACCTGGTGGCACCATTATTGATACAGGCACCTCCCGATCCGGCCTCGCTCTCTCCGTCAAAATTCCGCCGCATACTCTCGTTGCTTCGTGATGCCGGCGCCATGGAGGCTGACGGGGTGGCGGACGCAGTACGGTTCTGGACAATGTCCGCAGCGGATTTGCTTGATCGGTACTTTGAATCAGATGTTGTGAAAGCGCATCTAGCCGCCTCAGCAACAATAGGTACAGGGCTTGGGCCCATGTCGCCAGGCAGCGCTTACGTGATGCTGCACCACAGGATTGGCGGCATCGATGGTGCTGGTGGCGCGTGGGGGTATGTACGCGGCGGCATGGGCACAGTGTCTGAAGCGCTGGCGGCTTCGGTTCAGGCCATGGGTGGCGAGGTTCGTGCTTCAAGTGCGGTTGAAGAGGTCAAAGTCAGTAAGGGCAGGGCGTGTGGTGTAGTCCTGGAGGACGGGTCACAAATCGACGCCAGCGTCGTGATGTCAGGACTTGAACTCAAACGGTCCGTCTTGTCGCTGCTCGACTGGAACAGCCTGCCGAAGGGATTTGCGGACCGCGTATCGAAGTTTAAGACGCGCGGCTCGTCGGCAAAGCTAAACATCGCCCTTGAGGGCCACCCGCAATTCAGCGCCGTTCCGGATGATTGTCCCTCGCTTGATGGTGACATCCGATTGTGTGGAACGATTGAAGACATGGAACATGCGTATGATGACTGGAAAGAAAGGGTCATGCCGCGCAATCCATATATTGAAATGGTTCTGCCATCTCGGCTTGATCCAACCTTGGCACCGCCCGGCAAGCATGTGGCATCCGTGTTCGCGCAATATGTTCCCGACACACTGATTGATGGCAGTTGGACACAGGCCAAACGCAAAAAACTCGAGGATGTCGTGCTCGACAAGATCGAAGCGGCTGCGCCCGGGTTCAGACAAAAAGTGCGGCATGTGGAAACCAGAACACCCGCTGAACTCGAAGATGAAATTGGCCTGACACAGGGAAACATCTTCCACGGAGAGCTGACACTCGACCAGTTGTTGTTTAATCGCCCGCTCCCGGAACTGGCTCAGTACCGAACACCCGTACGCAATTACTATCTGTGCGGCTCAAGCACACATCCCGGCGGCGGCGTCATGGGCGCGCCGGGCGCCAACGCGGCAAGTGCGGTCCTGTCTGATATCGGCATGCGCCGCAGATCGAGGCAGTCTGCATGAGCGCCGCCGCAAACAGTTTTGATGTTGCGATCATCGGAGGCGGGCACAACGGGCTTGTGGCTGCTGCTCTGTTATCAAAAGCCGGGCGGCGCGTGGTTTTGTGCGAGGCCCTGCCAACCCTGGGCGGGGCCACTGGGGTCAGCACACTGATGCCCGGTATGCGCGTGCCCCAATGCGCCCACGTGGTAAGTGGTTTTTCTCCAGCCCTTATCCGAAAACTAAACCTCCGGAAGCATGGGCTGAATGTACTCCAAAAGAACGTGGCCCGCGTGGCCCTTGATGCTGACGGGCGCCACATTGTTTTTGGGTCCAAGGCCAAGGCCACACGCGAAAACATATTCAACTGGTCGAGCCGGGACGCTGAATCCTGGAAAAAGTTCTCCGGCGAGCTGCATCTTCTGACTTCTGCGTTGGTGCCATTGCATCGAGGCGTCGCGCCGGAACTGCTTCCAGCAACATGGCAGGAGCGGATGGCATGGGCACGGCATTATTTGCGGATGCGCCGACATGGACGCGAACGGTTTCAGAATCTGCTTCAACTTCTGCCGTCCAATGTCAGTGACATTTTGGACGACTTCTTCGAGACAGACATACTCAAAGGTGCTCTTGCGCTTGATGCCAGTCTTGGTTCGTATCACGGCCCGAGTGCTCCGGGTTCCCTGTTCTACTGGGCCTGGCAAAGGGCTGCAGAGCTGGTGAGCTCGTCAGGCACCTTACAGGTCGAAGGTGGCCCTGTGGCTTTGGTGCAAGCGCTTGCATCGGCAGCGCGAGCAAATGGTGCCGACATCAGGACTTCATCTGCCGTCGCCTCAATTCGTATTGAAGGTGAGAAAACTAATGGGCTTGTGCTCACAAACGGTGACGAAATTGATGCGTCTGTCGTTATTTCGACGATCAACCCGAAGACGACATATCTGGACTTGGTCGGGGCCAGGCACCTCGACGCCGGAATGGCGCGTGACATCGATGCCATCCGTATGCGTGCTTCGGCTGCCAAGGTAAATCTGGCATTGGGCCAATTGCCGTCCTTCGCGAAATCGGATGAAGACCTTCTTGCGGGGCGACTGCTCGTGGCACCCGGCCTCGCCGAAGTAGAGCGTGCCTCGAACCCGCAAAAATATGGCGACATGCCCGCATACCCGGTGATGGAAGTAACGCTTCCAAGTATTGCCGACGAAAGTCTGACACCCGAAGGTCGGCATGTATTGTCTGCCATCGTGCCTTTTGTCCCTTTGCAGGTCGCAGGCGGTTGGGAAGGTCAACGTGATAGCCTGATCAAGCGGGTGATAAAAACGCTTGGTGAATACGCGCCGGACTTACCTGATCTTGTGATGGCTGCGGAAGTCCTGACACCTAAAGACCTTGAAACCCAACTCGGCGTTGCCGGAGGCGATTGGCATCAGGGGGAAGTGACCTTTGATCAGGCCATGATGATGCGCCCCGTCCCTCAGCTTACAAATGGAACAGGGCCTGTCCGTGGGCTTTTTCTGGGTGGTGCTGGAGCACATCCCGGTGGTGGACTATCCGGTCGACCCGCAGTGAATGCAGTCGCGGCGGCTACCGAGTATGCGAAAAGGGGACGATCATGAGCATGTCCCGTATCGAAACGCAAAGCTGGGATCTGGCTGTCCAACCAACGCCTCTTCATGCACGGACGGCGCAATTCAATCGCACCAATCAATGGACACAAGAATTGGGTTGGACCCTGCCGTCTGTGTACGAGCATTTGGAATCCGAGCATGCAGCGCTGCGCAACGCGTGTGCCCTGTCTGATCTGAATAGCATCGTTACCTATCAATTATCCGGTCCCGATGTTCAGGCGTTTCTGAACCGGCTCGCCGGCGGATGTGGCGGAGATGTGCGTGTTGGAAAGTGTCGACGTGTTGTGCTCAGTGATGACAAAGGCGGCTTGATCGCTGACGGCTTCGTCATCCGGTCGGATCAGTCGCATTGGCTTCTGACACTCCCAGTTCGGTGCCTGGACTGGTTGACGATGTCTGCACATTGTTTTGATTGCGATGTTCTGGACGTGTCCGAGACAACGTCCACATTTGCACTGGACGGCCCCTCTTCCTGCGCCGCATTGCTGGCAGCCGGGATGGGCGGAATCGAGGCGCTGAGACCAGGGGCTGTGCGGGCACTTAATGTTGGAACCGCCAAAGTCACTGTTGCTCGCATATCCGCCACTGGTGGACTGGGGTACGAGATTCGGTGTGACATTGATGATGCCCTGTTTGTCTTTGATCGGGTGCGCCTGGGAGCAGAACTATTCAGACCTGCCTTTGCCGGTCAGAAAGCGCGGCACCTGGCGCAGCTTGAGGCAGGATACCCGCGTGCCAATCAGGACTATGAGTCGGCATTGACGGCGTCCCTGGAAAATCGCCGCTCGGCCTTTGAGGTCGGTTTGGGCGCGTTGCTTGAGTTTTCAGGGGTGTACTTCACTGGCAAGAATGCCCTCATTCAGCAACGTGAAACTGGTGCAAAAAGAGCAATCGTCGGAATTGAGGTTGAGGGACACTTGAAACCTGACGGCAGGCTGGTCTCAACATCGGCTGGCGTAGTCGGAAAGGTGGCAAGCTTTGCATGGTCACCATCGTGCAAAAAGCAGATCGGCCTTGCAGACCTTCGTGCCGACATTCTGGGCTCGGCAGAGGAAATCGGCCTGCTGGGAAAAGCCGGCCAGAAAATCCCTGTCAAAATTGCGTCTCGACCGTTTTACACCTGTCCAAATGCACGTCGAACACCACCCGAAGCGCAGTAATCAGCCGATTCCAGCCATTTCTTTTTAGTGCAGTCCTTCGACGGATTTGCGGGGCACAGCCGTTTGACCTTGTGAACACCAACAGAAGGTGTCTGCAAGCAAGCCGCTGGTAATGCGTTTCCTGAACGCCCCCGGTCGGTTGGCATCCCTCAAACCGCCACTTGCAGCGTCTTCGAACCGGTGCAGCGCGTCTGCGTCTTGTCATGGCCCCCTGTGGCATGGGGCGCGCTGCTCCGGAGGTGCTCATCAAAACGGGCATGTGGGGCATCACAACCCAATGTATCGAAGGAACGATATGATGATGAAGAAGACACTTACGATTGCCGCACTCACGGTGGCCCTTGGTGCAGGGATTGCAATTGCGGCGCCTGGCGGTGGCTATTTCAACAAGGCCGACACGGATGGCAACGGCGCCATCTCGCTTGAAGAAGCAAAGGCGATGGCAGGCAAGCGCTTTGACCGTATGGACAAGGATAAGTCCGGCTCGCTTACGAGCGATGAAATCTCGTCCAAGCGCGGCAAAGGTCGGCACGGCCATGGTCATGGAGACATGACAGCAGAAGAGCGTGCCGAACGTATCGAGGCAAGGTTCGCTCGGCTTGATACAGACAAGAGCGGAGCCGTGACCCTTGAAGAAATGACTGCTGCTTCCGAGGAGCGTTCACAGAAGCGCGCCGAGCGCAAAGCAGAGCGCTTTGCATCCATCGATGCGGATGGAAGTGGCGACGTCTCCAAACCTGAATTCCTGGCTAACATGACCGACAGGATGTTCGGTCAGGCGGATGCAGATGGAAATGGTGAGGTCACCAAAGAAGAGATGCAGGCTGCGCGTGAAGCAATGCGGGAAGCGCGCAAAGCTGAACGGGCTAACTAGAAAATATGGCACGGACCACAGAATATCTCGATGTGGTCCGTGCCACATCTGTGACCAGTTCCATTGATGGTAACTGGACTCTTCTGCCAGCAGGGCTAGCCTACGCTAGGCCAATTCGACGAGACGGATGCCAGGGGGACCATTTGGCGGCATCGCCAAAAAATAGACAGGCAGAGCCGCAATCGCAGGATCCGGCTGAGAGCCTCGCTGAGATGGATCAAGTCTTTGCCAGACGTATTGCGTCCGGCGAAGCAGCGGCAATGCGTGAAGCGGTTGATGAATTTCTACCGCAGATACATGCAACCGCGCGACGTATGCTGCGCAACGAAGCAGATGCCGACGAGGTTACACAGGAGACATTCCTGCGTGTCTGGAAAAATGTCGGTACGTGGGTTCCCAGGGGTGCACGACTGCGCACCTGGGTCATTCGGATTGCCATGAACCTTTGTTACGACAGGCTTCGCAAAAAAGGACATGGCAAGTCGCTGCCGCTGGACGACGCGCCGGAGACGCTCGATGAGGCACCAAGCGCGGTGGAGACAATTGCAGTGCACGACAGGTCTGTGCAGGTCGAAATGGCGATGTCAGCTTTGCCGGATCGCCAGAGAGCCGCAATCCAGCTCGTGCACTTCGATGAAATGAGCAATATCGATGCTGCAAGTATCATGGATGTTAGCGTGGACGCGCTTGAGTCTTTACTTGCTCGGGGTCGACGAAGCCTGAAATCGGCTCTCCTCGACCATAAAGAGGAACTGTTGGGAGATGTGTGATGACGCCTGAACGGGTGAAGGCAATTATTGATGCTTATGGTGCATCATCCCACAGGTGGCCGGCAGCAGAACGTAGTGCTGCGCTGGCGCTTATTGCTGAGACGCCACCCTTGGCTGCGGTGCAAGCGCAAGCACGCCGTCAAGCGCTTCCGCTTGCTGCTGATAGGCAGCCAAGGG
>JBCBUN010000104.1:0-6420 GCA_039818145.1 Pseudomonadota bacterium | reverse complement strand
GCGACGGCCACCAGGACGCATTACAAAAACTGCTTTTCCGTCTCGAAACACGCCTGTCGCGATCAGCCGATCTGATCATTGCCAATTCACAGACCGGCCTCGCATTTGCCCAAAGCCAGGGTCTGAGCACGGCAAACGGCATCGCCATCCGCAACGGCATCAACACCGATAAGTTCAGCCGCTACGAAGAAGCCGGCGCCGCCTTGCGCACCCATCTAGGCATAGCCGCCGACGCGCCCACGGTCTCGATTGTGGCCCGCCTTGATCCCGTGAAAGGGCACGGCGTTCTGCTTGAAGCCTTTGCCGCGCTGGAGAACACGCACACGCAGTTGATCATTGCCGGTGGCGGGCCGGACGTCCTGCGAGCCAGCCTTGAAGAACAGACGGCATCCCTTGGCATCACCGACCGCGTGCACTTCCTTGGAAACGTCACGGACACGCAAGCCGTCTACAGCGCCAGCGACATCGCGGTCCTGTCCTCGCTTTACGGCGAAGGCACGCCCAATGCCCCCGCCGAGGCCATGGCCTGTGGCACACCCTGTGTCGTTACTGAGCTGGGCGATGGGCCATTTGTTGTCGGAGAAACCGGAGAAACAGCACCGCCCGGTGACGCCCAGGCGCTGTCTACTGCCATTGCGCATTTGTTAAATCGGGTAACGTCAGAGCCAGACCTGCGCGACCGAGCCCGCACGCGCATCGAGGAGCAACTGTCCGTATCCAAACTGATAACGGACACCCAGGCTGCAATTGAAAGCACTCTGGAAAAGTAGCGGCTATCGGTTCTCTGCAATAAACCTGTCGAGCATGTCGCTCACGCTCATGGGCGTGTAGCCATACTCGTTTTGGGCCCGCGAACTATCGATGAGGAACGTCCGCAGCTCCCTGTCGCCGACACTGATCTCAGAGGTCGTATCCAGCCCTTGCGCAAGCCGCGCCACCACATCGCGCACAACCATGTTGCCCCCCGCACCAACCGCCGTCATATGGGCGCCGGTATGCTCGCCCGACAGCCAGCCGAAAATCATCTGGGTCAGGTCTTCAATGTGGCAGGCATTGTTGAACCGCACATCAGGGTTCACATAGCTCAATGGCAGCCCGGCCTTGAGCTTTCGCACACATTCAGAAAGCCAGTTCCGCTTGGAGCCCGGACCGATCACCGCCGGCAGACGGATTGAAAGGGAAGGAAGCTGATCCTTCACATCTTCCAAGAGCCGCTCACCCAGAAGCTTGGTCAGACCATAAGCATCCGGATTGATAGATGGTGTTGCGTCGCTGACCACATCACCGGCGACATCGCCGAAAGCGGAAAAAGATGAGAAGAAAACAAAAGTCTTGGCGTCACAGGCCAGCGCATGCCGGACCAGCGCCTGTGTCGCGGCCACATTGTCGCCGAGCATCTGGTCAACGGTGATGCCATCCCAGATGGACGTCGCCGCCGCATGAACCACCGCATCGACCGCAGGCAGGTCATCGCCCGCTGCAAGGTCTGCATGCACCACTGAAAAACAGGTCGCTGCTTGCGCATCATCCGGCGACATCACCGGACTGGACCTGGTGAGTGCGACAACATCCACACCCAGAGCAGCAAGCCGCCGGGCGGCGTAACCGCCGGCAAACCCGCCTGCTCCGGTGACCAGCACCTTCATGATGCGGCCTTTCGCGAAAGGGCTCTAGGCAACCTGCTCAAGAATGAGCGGTACCGAGATGCCGTGCGCGGCCAAAAGATCGTCCTGGCTGCCATAGTTGTGAATGAACTCGTCCTTCAGCGTGAAAGTGTGCAGCTTGCACTTGGCCTGAACGTCCCAGGCAATCTGCTTCACGCGGGAGGACAGACCACCTTCGGGCACATGGTCTTCAATCACGATGACCTGATCATGGCCGTTGAGCGCAGCTTCAATACCCGGACGGTCCAGCGGCTTGATCGTGTGTGCGGAAACAACAGACACAGACTTGCCCTTGGCCTCCAGTTCCTTGGCCACTTCCATGGCTTTGGCCATGATCGTGCCATAGGCAAGGATGCAGACATCCGTGCCCTTCTGGATGTAGCGAATTTTACCGAACTCAAACTTGTCCACGGCCGTATCAGTGAAGGTGGGCTCACCCGCCTTGCCGATACGCAGATAGACAGGGCCTTCCTTCTGGTAGGCGCAATAGCGTGTCGCTTCCACAAGCTCAGCCGGGTCACAGGGGGCCAGCACACGCATGTTGGGAATGGCACTGGCCACCGCAACGTCTTCCATTGTGTGGTGGGTGCCGCCAAGCGTTGAATAGATAACGCCTGCACCCATGCCGACAATCGTCACCGGCAGGTTCTGGTAGCCCAGATCATCGCGCACCATTTCAAATGGGCGATAGAGCGTGAACGTCGCAATGGTGTAGGCAAATGGCTGGCAGCCCTTGAGCGCCAGACCGGCGCACATGCCGATCATCGTCTGCTCGGCCACGCCCACATTGATGAAGCGGTCTGGATGGTTGGTCTGGAAATCCATCATCGGACCGGCAGGTGAAATGTCCGCCACCACGATGTAGATGTCAGGGTTTTCGCTGGCGCACTCAAAGAGTGTCTGTGAGAACATATTGCGCATTAGTTGGCCTCGTCGATCTCGCGGATCGCCTGCTTGTATTCTTCAGGATCAGGCGAGCGGTAATGCCACATGGGCACGCTCTCCATGTAGGACACGCCTTTGCCCTTGGTTGTCTTGCAGTTCACCAGCAGCGGCTTGTCGCCTGAGCGGCTCTGCACAGCGTTGAAGATCGCTTCGCTGTCATGGCCGTCAACTTCAACAGCCTCCCAGCCAAACGCTTCGTATTTTTCAACAACCGGATAGAAGCTTGGATGCGTGTCCGTCGTGAACGTCGCGCTCTGCATGTTGTTATTGTCGATGAAAGCCACGAGGTTCGACACGCCAAGCGACGACGCCATCAGCGTTGCCTCCCAGGTGGAACCTTCCTGCACTTCACCGTCAGACATCACCGTATAGATCGTGCCGTTGGTGCCGCGGGTTTTCTCCGCATACGCCATACCCAGCGCCATGCCCATGCCGTGGCCCAGCGAGCCGGTCGAGGCTTCGATACCCGGATTGCCGTAGTCAGGATGCACACCAAGAATACCGTGTGGTGTGCAATAACCCCGCAGATGCTCCTCGGTGAGGATGCCCAGATCCACCAGCAGCATGACCTGAATCATGTAGCCATGGCCTTTGGACATCAGGAACGTATCCGGCGCGTCATCCCCCACCGGATTGCCGTTAGAGCCTGGCCGCATCAGATTGTAGTAGATGCAATCCACGATCTCGGTTGACGAGAAGGCGCCGCCCACATGGAGCGCCGTCACATACTGCGTCATGTCGAGGATGCGTTTGCGGTGACGCTTGCAGCGATCCTTCGCGGCAGCCACATCGAACGCGTTTTGTTCAGTTGCGGTCATTCGGTTTCCGTGTCCTCTCCAAGGATCAGCGTCCAGTAATAGTCGCCCTTGTATCCGGCTTCGTCGAAGATGGCTTTCCACTCATCGGGATACCCGTAGGTATACGCGGTCAGAACCCAGTCCTCGAAAATCTCTTTTTCTTCCGGCGTGCGGTAGCTGTCCACCTGCACATATGCCTTGTTGTCCCGTGCCACGCGCTGGATTTCAGACAGGGCATTGATGAGCTGTGGCCGCTTCAGATTGTGCAGCGTGTTGAGGCAGATCACAGCGTCAAAGCTGTCATCTGGAAACAGCAGCGGGTCATTGAGGTCATGCTGATGCAGCCGCCCCACCACTTCCGGTTCGCAATTCATCATCGCGTACGCCGAAATGTCAGAGCCGAAAGCCTGAATGCCCGGCTCGGCAATCATGAAGTCCTTGACCAGAAAGCCCTTGGCACAGCCAAGATCAAGCACCCGGTCGCCCGGCTTCAGGTTCCAGTGCGCAATCATGTCCTTGGCAATGGGAACCCAGCGGCCATCATAGCGGTAGCCGCCATAGCCGACCTCACGCGGCCCATCGAAATACGCTTCGCCATATTCACGCGACAGGGCGATCAGCTCATCCGTCTTTGCGGAGGCGCGCTTTTCAATATTGCGCTTCTTGCGCGGAAAGGCGCTCAGTAGATTGACTTCAGCCATAAGGTTTCAGGTTCCGGTAGTGGGTGTCAGCAGTCAGTTTCGTTCAGCAGGTGCAATATCTTATGGCTGCTGGGCATTCAAGGAGGGGCCCTCTTTCAGCCGCTCGGCGATGTGCTCAGCCACCAGCTTGTTTCCGGCATTGGACATGTGCCCGAAAATCCGATTCTCGTCATGCATGACGAACAGGCCGCGATAGGCATCCATATCGCGCAGGCCGATATCCTTTTGCGGCTGCCACATATCAAGCGTCTCAATGCCAGCGGCTCTGGCGCACTCAAGCACCTCGGCTGCGTGAGGCTGGCGCTCGACAATGTCGATCGCTGCCCGACCGCCAAATTGCATCACGAACAGCAGACGTACATCTGCAGCATCCAGGTCGGCCTGAAGCTTTTCCAGAAGTTTGCAGCTGACAGCGACAGGATCATTGTCCGCCGCCACATAGCTGGTCTGGGAGCGTGCCCAATGAGTGCCAAGATCAATGCGTTCTGACACGAATGTCACCAGATAGGAGTATCCCAGTACGCTGAGCCCGCCGACTTCCTCAGCCTTGCCTGTGAACAGCGGCACGGGATCATAGTGCCGCACCAGCTCATCATTCTCGACTGTGAACCACGGCTTGTTCGAGCCCGCATAGGTCCGGTAGCCACTCCTTAGAATGTCATCCTGGAAAAACGACACCACAACAGTCTTCGGCTCAACGATAGGCATCAGATCATAGACGCGGCGGACGATCTGATCCGTGGCCCAGCCGCCCACACCGCCATTCACCACCGGGATACCCAGTATCTGCTCAAGCTGAGCCGGCCACGTGTACTTGTTGCCCACTTCCGAGCCCGCCGTGAAGGAATCACCGGAGGCCAGAATGCCGCCCTTCGGCAATGGCTTGATCTCAAAGTCGTTCATGCGAACGCCGTGCGCACCCGTGGTCAGCGACACGCCTTCCGGCTCATCGGGTTTGCCCGGCATGTTGGGGGCAAGCACCCACCCCACATCGGGATGGTAGACATTGGCGGTCTGGGTCCGCAGCAAGGCGTTTCGCTCGGCGGTGATATTGCGCAACGGCCAGAAGTCCACGCCGTCCATCACCCGCACCATGGCTTCCAGGATCACCAGCCCGACCAGAATCGATGCCAGAACCAGCCCGGAATTGCCAAGGAGTGTGCGGAATGTCACCCACCTGCCGGACTCTTTGTCGGGGGCCCCGACATAGGCGATGACGAACAGCACGCAGGCGATGAGAATCAGTCCGGCCATCAACAGGACGGTGGTGGTGCGCGACCAGCCAAACGCGAGGAACAGATAGAACGCTTCTGTCAGCCCGAGACCCAGCGGCCCTGCGTATATTGCCGAAAGAGTGACGAGAACTGCGACAACGACCAGCGCCACGGCCGTGATGGCAAGGCCGGGGATTTTCCATCCAATCGCATGCCAGATGGTCAAAAGCCGCGCACGCGCCCGTTCAAAGGCTTCAGCAATCGTCTCCACCGGTGTCCCCCGACCCCAAATAGCTGATTTTATTGACCCAACTGCCATTGCTGCATTGCATTGCCGCCATGTGCCGGGTACATGAGCGGGTCTTACGAAATGGAGAGCAGGGGCGCAAGCAAATGAGCCACGCAGAGAACTTTTTTAAGCTGGCCGCGGACATCGCTCTGGGCCTTCCGGCAGCAGATGTGGACCGGATGGCACAAGAGCTTGCAGACCTGCGTGAACGCGGCGGTCGCCTCTTCATTTTGGGTGTCGGCGGCAGCGCCGGCAATTGCAGCCATGCGGTCAACGACTTCCGCAAGCTCTGCAACGTAGAGGCCTATGCGCCGGTCGATAATGTGTCCGAGCTCACAGCCCGCGCCAATGACGAAGGCTGGGACACAATTTTCGATTCCTGGATGAAAGTCAGCCGCGCCAACGAGAAAGATGCGATTCTCGTCTTCTCAGTCGGCGGCGGCAACAAAGAGAAGAACATCAGCCCGAACATCGTCAAAGCCGTGGACCTCGCCAAGGAACTGGGCATGAAGATCTTCGGCGTGGTGGGCAAGGACACCGGCCATACCGCCAAGCACGGCGACATCGTGGTGGTTGTTCCCAACCCCGACCCTGACCTGGTGACACCACACTCCGAAGCCTTTCAGGCTGTCGTCTGGCACTGCCTCGTGTCGCACCCGGCTTTGCAGGTCAAATCAACCAAGTGGTAGCAGGGCCAGCCGGTTCTGAGCTCAAGCGCGCCGTTTTCCTTGATCGGGACGGCATTATCAATGAATCCGTCGTGCGCAATGGCAAGCCCTATCCACCTGCCACACTGGAGGATGTCGTCAT
>JBCBUN010000103.1:0-6467 GCA_039818145.1 Pseudomonadota bacterium | reverse complement strand
TGAGGAATCGTCCTATCTGCGGTCGATCCTGACCCAGCTCGTTAAGTCGTTTGAGCCGCGGACCTTCGATATTTTCCCGGATGAGGACAAGGCGATTGCCCGCATGGCGTTTGCGCCCACGGACTGCGTTTTGATCGACTGGCGTCCGGAAGACGGCGTTGGTCCCAAGCTGCTCAAATACATCCGTCGTGATACGGGCTGTCAGTCGCCGGAGACCGGCGTGGTCTGCATGGCGTCGCTTCCCTCCCGCGAGTCCGTGGAGCTTGCGCGCGACAATGGGTCAAACGTGTATGTGACCAAGCCGTTTTCGGCCACCGAGCTGCGCAAGAAGATCGAAGCATCAATCTATGCCCCTCGCAATTTCGTGGTGGCGGAAGGCTTCGTCGGTCCGGACCGACGTCACCGCAAATCATCTTACGATGGTGGTGATCGGCGTGGCGCGGGCCCACTTACCCAGAATGAAATCGATTCCATGATGGCCGACTAGGCCGCCCAAACCCCGTCAGGCGATTGTCGCTTTTCGCCCGGTTTCAGGGGTGCTAGGCTTTCACCAAGTTCAACATAAATCCGCGCTGCATCTGGCTTTTTTAGGCGTAGCAGCGCGAGGAGTGGGACGGGTGGACGACTCGCACGAGACCGTGCGGGTGGCCCCGGCTTCCCCTGGCGACACCGGGCAGCGCGCCCGGACTGACGCCGGAGTGCCTGGCGCCACACGTGTGGAAAAGCAGCACTCTTTGCCGGACGGCGAAGTGACACCGCGGGTGCGCCAGCCCGACGGAGGCAGCAATGCGCCTTCAACCCAGCCAGCTCACACAGGCAAGTCGGCCCACCCTGGCAAGTCGGACAAACCACGCAACAAGAACCGGCCCCGTCGCGGCAAGAACCGCGGCACCCAGCAGCGCTGTCACGCAGCCATTGATCTTGGTACCAACAATTGCCGTCTCCTGATTGCCAAGCCCTCAAACCCGGGGTTTGAAGTTGTCGACGCGTTTTCGCGCATTGTGCGACTGGGGGAGGGGCTGGGCACCCACAACATGCTTACTGAAGGGGCGATGGACCGCGCCATCTCAGCTCTGCGCATCTGTGCCTCCAAAATGCGCCGCCGCAACGTGGTCAGTGCCCGTGTGGTGACAACCCAGGCATGCCGCCACGCGGACAATGCGGATGTCTTCATGCAGCGCGTGGCCCGCGAAACCGGCCTTGAACTGGAAGTGCTCAGCCCTGAAGACGAAGCCCGTCTGGCCGTGCTTGGCTGCGCGCCATTGCTGGACCGCAAGGCAAAGCGGGCTCTGGTCTTTGATATTGGCGGCGGGTCAACCGAACTTGTATGGCTTGATCTGTCGGACAAGAGCCAGAATGGCGAACCGGAATTGCTGGCCTGGGCATCCCTCCCGGTCGGCGTGGTGACCCTTGCCGACAGATATGATGGCCGCACCGTCAATCGATCCGGCTATGAGGCCATGGTCAGTGAGGTGAAAGCCCTGCTGGACAACCGGCCATGGTCTGAAGAACTGGATACGGAGCTGTCGCAGGCCGTGGCCAATGGCGACATTCACCTGCTGGGCACGTCCGGGACCGTCACGACGATCGCCGGCATTCATCTGGGTCTCAAGCGGTATGATCGCTCGAAAGTGGATGGCATCTGGGTGGACTTTGCTGATGTTGCCGCTGTAACAGACGGCCTGAGCATAATGAACTTTGAAGAGCGGGCGAGCGTGCCATGTATCGGCAAGGAACGCGCTGATCTGGTTCTGGCAGGGTGTGCCATCCTAGAGGCCATACAGACCTCATGGCCCTGTGAACGCCTGCGTGTGGCTGATCGCGGCTTGCGCGAAGGCATTCTCATTACACTGATGCGCGAGGAGCGCCGCAATCAGAAGCGCAAACGCCGTCGCCGCAGGGGCGGCCGAAACCGCCGTCCACCGGGTGCCAATCCCGCCAACAAGTAAGCAGTGGTTGAACCAATGGCCCGGAAGAACAGAAGCGGCGGAAACTCTGGCAGCATGGCCAGTTCCCGCGAACTCAAGCAGCGCGTGAAGACCGCGCGCGGGCGTAAGAACTCGTCCACATTGTGGTTGCAGCGTCAGCTCAATGATCCGTACGTGGCCGCGGCCCGCAGGGACGGGTATCGCAGCCGTGCGACCTACAAGCTTATTGAAATCGACGACAAGTACCATCTCCTCAAACCTGGATACCGGGTTCTTGATCTTGGTGCGGCCCCGGGCGGCTGGACGCAGATTGCCGTGAAACGCACGGGCGCTGCCAATGGACGTGGCGGGGAGGTTGTCGGGATCGACCTTCTGCCGATTGAGCCCATCGCAGGGTCGACCCTGCTTGAAATGGATTTCATGGCCGACGAGGCGCCCGATGAACTCAAGCGCCAGATGGGCGGTCCTGCCGATGTTGTTCTGTCAGATATGGCAGCCTCTGCCACCGGCCATAAGCCGACGGACCATCTGCGCATCATGAGCCTGTGTGAGCTGGCGCTGGATTTTGCAATGGAAGTGCTCAAGCCAGGCGGCAGTTTCCTGGCCAAAGTGCTGCAGGGCGGTGCCGAGCGGGACCTGATGACGACCCTCAAAACCAACTTCAAGGTCGTACGCCACGTCAAACCCAAGGCAAGCCGCTCCGATTCGGCCGAAATGTACGTGCTTGCCACAGGCTTCCGAGGCACTGCGTCCGAGCAGGATAGCGACGACACCTGATTTTCCGGCCTAATCGTGCCTTTCACGGCACTTTGAAGGCTCATGCATGGCTTGTTTGCGTTTGTGCAGCGCAAAACGGTTTGCTGTTGGCCTGCATCATGGTAATTACCCCCGCCAACAAAGAGACCCTGCGTCCCACCTGCTACCCGGCAGTCTGGTTGCGTAGAAGCGGAGGTTGGCTTGCAAATCCAGAACGGAAATATCCCCGAGGCGCTCACATTTGACGATGTGCTGCTACGCCCGGCTGCGTCTGACGTCCTGCCCGGCGACGTCGACACCAAAACCAAACTCACCGCAGATATCGAGCTTGGTATTCCCATCATTTCTTCAGCCATGGATACGGTGACTGAGGCCCCCCTTGCCATTGCCATGGCGCAGGCAGGCGGCCTGGGCATTCTCCATCGCAATATGACACCGGAAGAGCAGGCCGAGCAGGTTCGTCAGGTCAAGAAGTTCGAAAGCGGCATGGTCGTAAACCCGGTGACAATCGCGCCGGACGCCACCCTGGAAGACGCGCTGAACCTGATGGAGCAGCACCGCATCTCTGGCATTCCGGTGGTCGAAGCAAACCAGAAACTCGTTGGCATCGTCACCAATCGCGACGTGCGGTTTGCCAGCAACCCGCGACAGCCGGTCTATGAGTTGATGACAAAAGAAGTCATCACGGACCGCGAGAATGTTGGCCAGGATGAAGCCAAGCGGCTGCTGCATCAGCATCGCATCGAGAAACTGGTCGTTGTGGATGATGCCTATTGCTGCACCGGTCTGATCACCGTCAAGGATATGGAGAAGGCGAAACTCCACCCCAATTCCTGCAAGGACGAACAGGGTCGATTGCGGGTCGGCGCTGCGACGTCTGTGGGCGACGGCGGATTTGAACGCACAGAAGCACTGATCGCTGCAGGTGCGGATGTCGTGGTGGTGGACACTGCCCATGGTCACTCATCCGGCGTGTTGGACTCCGTGCGACGCATCAAGCAGTTCAGCAACTACACGCAGGTCATTGCAGGCAATGTCGCCACGGCCGAAGCCACCCGCGCTCTTATTGAAGCAGGTGCAGACGCTATCAAGGTCGGCATCGGTCCCGGCTCCATCTGCACGACACGCATCGTGGCTGGCGTCGGTGTGCCTCAGCTCTCCGCCATCATGGAATGCGCGGCTGAAGCCAAAGGCTCCGGTCGTCCGGTGATCGGCGATGGCGGCATTAAGTACTCAGGCGACATGGCCAAAGCGGTTGCCGCAGGCGCAGACGTCGCCATGCTCGGCTCGCTCTTTGCCGGTACGGACGAAAGCCCCGGTGAGGTCTTTCTCTATCAGGGACGAAGCTACAAAGCGTATCGCGGCATGGGCTCCATTGGCGCCATGGCCCGCGGCTCGGCAGACCGCTACTTCCAGTCGGATGTGAAGGATCAGCTCAAGCTGGTGCCCGAAGGGATTGAGGGGCAGGTGCCTTACAAAGGCCCGCTCTCAGCCGTCCTGCATCAGCTTGTCGGCGGGCTGCGGGCGTCCATGGGCTACACCGGCTGCAAAGACATTCCGACCATGCATGAGACAGCCAAGTTCCACCGCATCACCAATGCGGGCCTGCTTGAAAGCCACGTGCATGACGTAACCATCACCCGTGAAACACCCAACTATCCGAGCCCAAGCCGTTGACGCCAGCAGCCCGCGTAGCGGCAGCAATCGAGATTGTCGAAGAAATCGAGCAGGCCCTGCGGCCCGCCGATGATGTGGTGCGGCAGTGGGGCCGCAGCCATCGCTTTGCCGGCTCAAAAGACCGGCGGGCCATTTCCTCACAGGTCTATTCCGTTCTCCGCAGGCGCGGCTATTACGCCAATGAGGTTGGCGAGCAGCCACGGGCACTGGTCATTGCTGATCTGGTACTCAGCGAAGGGAAGGCCCCTCAGGAGGTCGCCGATCTGTTTTCCGGCGAAGGCCATGCACCCCAACCGCTTAGCGATGATGAACATACCCTGATCCGGACCCTGACCAGCGCAGACCAGGCAGGGTTGCCATCTTACGACGTACCGGCGTTCCTGCTGCCACAGCTTGAGGCCGCTTTTGGCAATGATCTGGATGAGGCGCTTACAGCCCTTGACCGTCCAGCGTCCCTTGATCTGCGCGTCAATACCCTCAAGACCAACCGTGAAGACGCGGCTGCCGCCCTTGCAGCTGTCAACATCGAGACGTCACCAACGCCTCATGCTGCTACCAGTCTGCGGGTATCCGGCAACCACATGATTGCCGGCACCATTGCCTTCAAGGAAGGCCTCATTGAACCCATGGACGAAGGCTCGCAGCTCGCTGCGGCGTTGGTCGATGCGAAACCGGGCATGCAGGTGATGGATTTGTGCGCTGGTGGTGGCGGCAAAACCCTGGCCCTTGCGGCTGCAATGCAGAACAAGGGACAGATCTACGCCACCGACACAGACGCACGCCGATTGGGCAACCTAGCTCCGCGCATGAAGCGTGCAGACGCCCGCAACATCCAGCCCATGAAGTGGCCGCAGGACAGTGACTTCGGGGACCTGGCCGGAAAGTGTGACCGGGTGCTGATCGATGTTCCGTGTTCAGGGTCCGGCGCATGGCGCCGACACCCCGAGCAGAAGTGGCGTGTGACGCCTGACGAAATCGAAAGGCTGACCAGGACGCAGGATGCACTGCTTCGCACGGCGTCCAGTCTCGTAAAACCGGGCGGACGACTGATCTACGTGACCTGTTCGGTCTTACCTTTGGAGAATGAAGAGCGGATTGAAACGTTCCTTTCATCCAACACTGACTTCACGCCCGTTTTTGGCGAAACCGATCCTGCATCAGCAGGCGAGTTCGGACTTCGCCTTGCCCCCCATTCCCACGGCACAGATGGGTTTTTCATCTGTCGCCTTGAACGCATATCAACGCCGTAACCTGACGAGCCCGACATGACGCACTCACCCGACTTGGACATCCCCGCAGGCGCCGACGACCGCGTGCTGATCATCGACTTCGGCAGTCAGGTCACACAGCTCATCGCAAGGCGCGTCCGCGAGGCAGGCGTCTATTCCGAGATTGTCCCCTACAACAAGGCGGACGAGGCAATCGACCGGCTGGCGCCCAAGGCAATCATCCTGTCGGGCGGACCTGCCAGCGTCACCGGTATGGGTACGCCCCGCGCGCCCGAGCGGGTCTTTGACCTTGGCATCCCGGTTCTTGGCATTTGCTATGGCCAGCAGACCATGGTGGCGCAGCTTGGCGGCCGCGTTGAGACCGCGGACGAGCGTGAATTCGGCAGGGCAGAACTGACGGCTTCCGAAACGTCTCCGCTCTTCGAAGGCGTCTGGGACACGGGCGAAAGCGATCAGGTCTGGATGAGCCACGGCGACCGCGTGATTGAAATCCCAGACGGCTTCAAGGTCATTGGAACAAGCGACAACGCGCCCTTCGCGGCCATTGCTGATGAAAGCCGCCACTTCTACGGCGTCCAGTTCCACCCCGAAGTTGTGCACACATTGCGCGGCGCAAAGATCCTGGAAAACTTCACCCACAAGATCGCCGGTTGCGGCGGCAACTGGTCCATGGCGGCCTTCCGCGAGACGGAAATCCAGCGCGTGCGGGAGCAGGTGGGCGAGGGCAGGGTCATTTGCGGCCTGTCCGGCGGCGTTGATTCATCCGTGGTCGCCGTATTGCTGCATGAAGCCATCGGCGAGCAACTCACCTGTGTGTTTGTTGACACCGGCATGATGCGCATGGGTGAAGCGGAAGAAGTCGTTACGCTCTTCCGCG
>JBCBUN010000102.1:0-6470 GCA_039818145.1 Pseudomonadota bacterium | reverse complement strand
GAGTTGTCTTCTTGCCAAGCTGTGAAACAACGCCATCGAAATGAGCGAAATCCACACAAATATGACCGGGTCACAGTTCACAGAATAACATCCGCTTGTTGCTCAACGGCACAACACTCAAGAATCGGTGGGCGAGGTTGCCGGTTCTAGCCGATACAGACTGACCTTCATCATACTACTCCCCCTCAATCACCTCTTTCACCTTCGCCGCCAGTTGCTTGAGCGAGAACGGCTTGGGCAGGAACTGGAATTCCACGTCCTTGTCCAGGTTCTTCTTGAAGGCTTCTTCGGCGTAGCCGGAGATGAAGATGATCTTGAGGCCCGGCTTGAGTTTGGCCAGGTGGCTCACCATGGTCGGCCCGTCCATGTTGGGCATAACCACGTCTGACACCACCACGTCGAGCTCGCCGTCAAAGTCTTCCATCACTTCCAGGGCATGCTCACCGGAGGCAGCTTCGAGCACCGTGTAGCCACGGGTCTCCAGCGCTCGGACGGCGAAGCTGCGCACGGCGTCTTCGTCTTCCACCAGCAGCACCGTTCCCTTGCCGGAGAGGTCAGCCGGCTTTTTGGCTGTTTCAGCAACCGCTTCCTTCGGCTTCTCGGTTTCAATGTGGCGCGGGATGTAAATGCGGAAGCTAGTACCTGTGCCAACGGTCGAGAACGGGAAGATGTAGCCGCCGGTCTGCTTGACGATGCCATAGACCGTCGACAGGCCAAGCCCCGTCCCCTTGCCCACTTCCTTGGTGGAGAAGAAAGGCTCAAAGATCTTGCCGAGATTTTCCTTGGCAATGCCGCAGCCCGTGTCACTCACCTCAATAAGCACATACTCCGCCGCCGGCATGATGGCGTGGTCGAGCGCGGCGGCGTCCTCCTTGGAGACGTTCGCTGTGCGGATGGTCAACGACCCGCCGATATTGCCTTCCGCATCCGGCTCAAGCATGGCATCGCGCGCATTGACCGCAAGATTGATGATCACCTGCTCGAACTGGT
Source organism: Pseudomonadota bacterium (assembly GCA_039818145.1). GTDB lineage: Bacteria > Pseudomonadota > Alphaproteobacteria > CGMCC-115125 > CGMCC-115125 > Pyruvatibacter. Next base: position 5,480 of record JBCBUN010000102.1, on the reverse strand, counting down.
TCTGGTCCGCCTTGATGGTCCACAGGTCCCGCCCATGCACCATCTTGAGATCAACCGTTTCACCCAGCAGACGCCGCAACAGATTGGACAGGTCTGCCAGCGCATCGGTCGGCATCAGCACCGTGGGACGCAGGGTCTGCTGGCGAGAGAACGCCAATAGCTGCCGCACAAGGTTGGCCGCCCGGTTGGCGTTCTGCTTGATCTGCATGACATCTGCAAAGGACGGGTCGCCCGGCTGGTGGCGCACCAGCAGCAGATCGCAGAAGCCGATGATCGCCGTCAGCAGATTGTTGAAGTCGTGCGCCACGCCGCCTGCAAGCTGTCCCACCGCCTGCATCTTCTGGCTTTGGGCAAACTGCACTTCCAGCGTCTTCTGCTCGGTCAGGTCCACGAAATAGATCATGACGCGGGCATCGCTGTCCTTGCCGTCGCCATCCGCCGCAGAACCAGCACGGCTGATATAGGCCTGCAACACCTTGTCGTTTTCGCCGCTGTCGTTCTCAGGGGTCTCAATGCCTGTTGGCGGCAGCAGCCGCACATCCACAGGGCCCTTGTCCGGTTCACCCTTGGCGGCATCCAGAATGGCCGTGTCAAACGCGGCCCGGTCCTCGTGTGCCACAAGGTCAGACAAGAGAATGGTCTTCTTTTTGTCCCCGGTCAGAGACCCTTCGGGCAATGCGTCGCCCACAATATCGCGGAAGGTGCGGTTGACGGAAACGACCTGCCCCTCGCCATTCACCGTCGCCATGCCAATGGGCGCGTTGTTGAAGAAATGCGCAAACCGCACTTCGGCTGCGTCCAGCAGATCACCGCCCGCATCCGTGCGGCGGTCATGCAGCACCAGGAACGTGACCTTGCGGCCGTCGGGCATCTCTCCGTCACGCTGTACAATACGCACCGGCACAACGCCTGCGCCCGAGGCATCACCACCACGTGGCTTGAGATCCGCGTCAGACACCTTGATGCCGTTCTCGCCGGCGTTCTTGCCAAGGGGCACCCGTGTGCCTGCCAGCAGGCTGTCAAATTCAAGTGCCCCTGCCGTAAAGGTCGCGGCGTCAATGCCAACCCAACCCGCCAGCGTATCGTTGAGATAGAGAACACGACCCTGCTCATCCAGCGCACAGACACCGGAGACCAGCCCATTGAGGTAGGCGCCAAGGCGCAGGGATTCCCGTTCGCTCGCCTCGAGCCGCTCCTGGGATGCGGTCTGGTCCGCCACCCGCCATAGGGCATAGGTCTGGCCCACACTGCCCGGCGCCAGTTCGGAAGGCAGCGGCGATACACTGGCGACCACCGCCCGCGTGTCCCCTTCAGCGGTCTTGAGAGAAATTTCCTCGCTGGCATCGCTGCCGGATCGCGCTGCCCGCGCCAGCCGGAAGGCCCGCGCGCCTGCAGTCTCGCCCTCGTCGCTTGCGTCATCATGGTCGCCCGCCCCGGCAAGCACGGTTTCCGCACTGCGCAGCTTGCGCCCACCCGCCAGCGCCATGAAGGCCTTGTTGGCATAGACCATGCGGCCACGATCATTGGTGACCGCCTGCGCCAGATCAGACGTTTCAGCCAATCCAGCCGCCAGACGCTCGCCCAGCATCCGGCCGCGCAGATCAAGGCGCACAAGCCCCGCAAAAATGCCGGCGACCACAAGCAGCCCAAGCGCGCCGAAGCCGCCGAGAATGTAAAACGCGATCTGCCCCATGGAGCCCGGATCAAGCAGCGCGAAGCCGATTGCCACCAAACCCACAAAACTCAACAGCAGACCCAGCCAGCGGCCCGCCGGTTTGGGTGCCTGATCAAGGTCTTCCGGCGCTGGTTCAAACACAGCCGCGCCTCCCGTCTCTTCCACAAGAGATAATGGCGGCGGCGATGCGGGGACGGCCTCGGCCTGCGCCTTAGCGGGTGCTGGCGTGTCAGAGTCGTCAGAAGGTGAAACGGCGGGGTCTGCCGGGCTTGCCATTTGAGGCCTCCATCAAATGCGCTTTGTCCGGGGTTTATCCCGGGGACAGACAATCTGCCCGGCGCATGAGGCCATTTGGCGGCGCATCTAAAAGGAATCAGGCGCGCGCTGAGCCTCGGCGCATTTTACCCTTGAGGCGCATCACATAGCCAATGACTTGCGCCACGGCCTTGTAGTGCTCAGGCGGCACCTCATCATCCACTTCCACTGTGGCATGAAGCGCCCGGGCCAGCGGGACATTCTCCACCAGCGGAATATCGTGTTCCTTTGCGATTTCCCGGATCTTGAAGGCCATCCGATCCACACCCTTGGCCACGCAGACGGGCGCTGCCATGCCCTCTTCATATTTGAGCGCAACGGAATAGTGGGTCGGGTTGGTGACAATCACGGATGCCTCAGGCACCTGCGCCATCATGCGCTTGCGACCGCGCTCATGACGGATCTGCCGCAGCTTGGCCTTGACCGCAGGGTCGCCTTCCATCTGCTTGAACTCGTCCTTGACCTCTTTTTGGGTCATTCGCTGTTTCTTGGCCCATTGCGCTTTTTGAAACGCAAAGTCGATGCCGGCGATCACGGTCATGATGGCAATGACGCCACCGATCAGCTTCAGCACTTTTTCCTGCAGAACCCCGGGCACCACGGCCAGGTCCACGCGCATCAGCATCCCCAGCATGTCGCGCTCGGGCCACACGACCCAGAACGCGATCAGCGAGACGATCACCAGCTTCGCCAGCCCCTTGAAGAAGTTCATCATCCCCTGCGGCCCAAAAATGCGCTTCAGGCCCGCCAAGGGAGAAATCTTGGAGAATTTTGGCTTCATGTTCTCTGCGGAGAACACGGGTTTGTGCTGAACCAGATTGCCGGCAACGGCCATCACCACAAGCACCAGCATCGGCAGCCCAAGGGCCGCCACCACCGCAATCCCCAGCTGCTGGATGATGCGCAACACATTGCCGCCATCCATGTCATAGGCATGCGGCTCAACAATGAATGTTGAAAGGGGTGCGGCAAGCTGCGCGGCCATGGGGCCCATAAACAGAGCCACGATGATGCCGATGCCGATCATGCCGAACCAGGCACTGACCTCCTGGCTTTTGGCAACGTCACCTTTCTTGTGCGCCTCCTCGAGCTTTTTCGACGAGGCGTCTTCGGTTTTTTCACTTTGGTCGGGTTGGTCCGACATCGTGTGCGCGGCCTCCCGGTCCTGGATGATGAAACGCAGCAGCACAGCTTCAAAATGCTCCAGGAAGTAGAGCATGATGGAACTGACCATCATGAACATGATGATGAAGCCGATCAGAATATTGGCCGGCATGGCCACGAAGAAAATCTGCACCTGCGGGATCAGCTTCGACAGGATGCCGATGCCCGAGTAGAAAACCAGCGAGAACACAATGAATGGCGCCGCAAGCTTCACCCCAAGGGTGAAAGCGCTGGCCATGGTATCCACCGCCACCGCCAGAAAGTCCGCTGTCGGAAACGCGCCCAGCGGCGGAAACAGCGTGTAGCTGTCGCGCAGGCCGATGAGCATCAGATGATGCAAGTCGGTGACAAAAATCATCGCCGTCCCAAGAACGGCAAGATAGGTACCGACAATGGCACCCTGAATACCCTGGGTCGGGTCCATGTTCATGGCAAAGGCAAGACCCGTCTGAAACGCAATGATGGTACCGGCAACCTGCAGCGCACTCATGAACATGCGCGCGGTCAGACCGATGAAAAGGCCAATGCCGATTTCACCGATCATGCTGGCGGCCATGGCCCCAACGCCAAGTGGCAAGGCGGGATAGGTTTCTGCAATGACCGGTGCCAGAACCGCTGTGACGGCAATTGCCATCACCAGCCGGATGCGCGCACTGACGCTCATTTCGCCAAGCCCCGGCAGAACCATCATGGCCGTGCCGATGCGTGCGAAAGCCAGCACATAGACCAATGCTGTCTCGGGCAGAATGTCAGTGGGCAGAGAAAAAATCATCAGTGCTGTTGAGCCCTAGGCGCCGATGATCAGGCCGCTAATGCGGCTCATATAGGCGGCGAGCACAGACGCCATGAAGGGCAGCGCAACAATCATCGCCAGAAAAATCGAAATGATCTTCGGCACAAACACCAAAGTCATTTCCTGAACCTGTGTCAGCGCCTGAACCAGCGCAATCGCCAGACCGACAACCAAACCCACAAGCATGAGCGGACCGGCCAGCTGCAACAGCAGCCAGATGCCTTCGCGTCCGATATCCAGAACCTCAGGTCCCGTCAGCATCGTCTCATACTCCCCCAAACGCCCTTGGCAGTGTCCCGAGCGTTTGCCTTTTTGAATTGCCCCCGCAAATGCCGACTAGATCGGCATCCGCATGATTTCCTGATACGCCGAGATCACGCGGTCACGCACGGTGACGGCGGTCTGCAGCATGACTTCGGCTTCCGCGACCTGCGTCACGAGATCAACGAGGTTGCCCTGTCCCGCAGCAGCCTGTGTGGCGGCGGCTTCGCTGGCCCGAGACGTGGACTCAATGCCCTTCATCTGCTGCGACAGCACGTCACCGAAAGAGGCAACGGGGTTCTTACCGCCATCAGCAAGGCCACCGGCCTCCCCTGTGGACGACTGGGCCATGCGTTTGATTGCATCCGTATAGGCGCCCGCGGCGTTGGCTACATTAATGCTCATGAGCTTTGCTCCTGTTCAGGCAGCGCGTTAGCGGCGCAGCAGTTCAATTGTCGCATTCAACATGCGGCGCGATGTGTTGATGACATTGAGATTGGCTTCATAGCCGCGCTGGGCCTGGCCCATATCAATGCTCTCGATCATGGTGTTGACGTTGGACGTCTTCACATAACCCTTGTCATTGGCGGCGGGATGGCCCGGCTCGTAACGCTCACCAAAAGCGCTGTTGCTGCGCTCGATCTTGCCCATCTTCACCCGCTCCACGCCGGTGGCGCGGTCAAGCTCGGTGGTGAAGGTCGGGATTTTCCGGCGATAGGGGTCGCCATCGGGCGTCTTCGCCGTGGACCCTGCATTGGCCATGTTTTCCGCGATCACGCGCATGCGTCCGCCCTGGGTCTTCAGGCCGGAAGCGGCGATCAGCATTGATTTCATGAGATCCATATTCGTGTCTCCTTTAAATGAGCGCCAGCGCCTATGTCTGTCGGCCGGTTACGGCCATGCGCAACATGCCAAGACCCTTGCTGTAGAGCGTGGTGGCGGTCTGATAATCCATCTGGTTTTCAGCGACCTTCATCATCTGCTCTTCAAGCACCACGGAATTTCCGTTTGATGATGTCTCGCTGTCCGGCGCGTTGCGGGTCGAAAAATCGCTCCGTGCGCTGGTCGATGTCGTGGAACCGGACATATGCCCTGCCCGCGTCGATACCATGTGAAGTGTGCCTGACGTCGTGCTCTTGAGCACGTTCTTGAAGTCAGGCTCTTTGATGTCCTGTGCGGTAAAGCCGGGCGTGTGGGCATTGGCAACGTTCTGCGACAGCACACTCTGGCGCGCCTGCACCCAGTGCATCCGCTCGCGCAGCATGCCGAATA
>JBCBUN010000101.1:0-6489 GCA_039818145.1 Pseudomonadota bacterium | reverse complement strand
CGAAAAGATAGAAGATCGAAAAGCCGAAGAGCCGCATCGCTGACTTGTTTGCAATGTCGCCAGTGCGATGCCGCCACACATTGACGGCCAGCAACAAGAACCCGGCTCCAAGGCCAAGAGATGCAACGGCATACACGATGCCGCCGAAGCCAAGCGCCAGAGGCGATGCGCCCAGGGGCACGAGAACCAGCGAATACAGCAAGATCTGTGTGCGCGTCGCATCGGGCCCTGCCACCACCGGCAGCATAGGCACGCCTGCGCGCGTGTAGTCGTCATTGCGCACAAGGGCCAGCGCCCAGAAGTGCGGCGGCGTCCACATGAAGATGATGGCCACGAGAACCAGTGGCTCCACGGCAAGACCACCGGTCACGGACGCCCAGCCAATGGCTGGTGGCAGCGCACCGGCCAAACCACCGATGACGATGTTCTGCGACGTCGCGCGCTTGAGCCACATTGTGTACACGACAACGTAAAAGATGATGGTAAAGGCGAGCAGCGCTGCGGGCAGATAGCCCACGAGGGCAGCCATCACAAAGACAGATGCGGCTGAGAGCGTGGCGCCAAAAGCCGCGGCTGATTGCGCCGACACAACGCCCTTTGGTATCGGGCGGTTGACCGTCCGCTCCATGACAGCGTCGATATCTGCATCCCACCACATATTGAGCGCACCTGATGCGCCCGCGCCAACGGCAATGCACAGCAGGGCTGTGAATGCTGTAAGCGGATGAATGCTGCCAGGGGCAATCATCATGCCGACGAGACCGGTGAAGATGACAAGCGACATCACCCGCGGCTTCAGCAGCGCGAAATAGTCCGCAATGTCAGCTTCCATGTAACCGGGTGCTGGCTGGGAAGCAGAAACGGAGGCCCCGTTGGAGCCTCCGCTTTGCGTATAGGTGATGTCGCTCATATCAGCGCTTCATCCTTGAATGCTGGCCTTACTTAATGCGCGGCAGCGTTGAGAACTGGTGGAACGGCGGAGGTGACGACAGTGTCCACTCCAGTGTTGTTGCACCTTCGCCCCAGTAGTTGTCGCCAACTTTACGCTTGGCCATGAAGGCTTCGAGCACGCCCCACAGGAAGATCAGGACAGCAAAAGCCGAGATGTATGAGCCGATGGACGACACAAAATTCCAGCCGGCAAAGGCGTCCGGATAGTCCGCGTAACGGCGTGGCATACCGGCAAGGCCGAGGAAGTGCTGCGGGAAGAAGATTAGGTTCACACCGATGAACGTCACCCAGAAGTGCAGCTTGCCGATGAACTCCGAGTAGGAGTAGCCGAACATCTTGCCGAACCAGTAGTACCAGCCTGCAAAGATGGCGAACACGGCACCCAGCGACAGCACGTAGTGGAAGTGAGCCACCACATAGTAAGTGTCATGCAGCGACCGGTCGACACCGGCATTGGCCAGCACCACGCCCGTCACGCCACCAAGCGTAAACAGGAAGATGAAGCCAACGGCCCACAGCATGGGTGTTTTGAATTCGATGGAGCCGCCCCACATGGTGGCAATCCAGGAGAAGATTTTCACGCCGGTCGGCACCGCAATCACCATTGTGGCGAAGACGAAGTAGGCCTGCGTGTCCACATCCAGACCCACTGTGTACATGTGGTGCGCCCACACGATGAACCCGACTGCGCCAATCGCGACCATGGCGTAGGCCATGCCGAGATAGCCGAACACAGGCTTGCGTGAGAACGTGGAAATGATGTGCGAGATCATGCCAAAGCCTGGCAGGATCAGGATGTACACCTCGGGGTGGCCGAAGAACCAGAACAGGTGCTGGAACAGGATGGGGTCACCACCGCCGGCAGGATCAAAGAAGGTCGTACCGAAGTTACGGTCTGTCAGCAGCATGGTGATCGCGCCAGCCAGAACAGGCAGCGACAGCAGCAGCAAGAACGCTGTGACCAACACTGACCATACGAACAGCGGCATCTTGTGCAGGGTCATACCCGGCGCGCGCATGTTGAAGATGGTCGTGATGAAGTTGATGGCACCCAGAATGGACGAGGCACCTGCCACGTGCAGAGCAAGGATGGCAAAGTCCATGGCCGGTCCAGGCTGCGCAGACGTTGAGAGCGGTGGATAAATCGTCCAGCCGCCGCCAACACCATTTCCGCCCGGCGGTCCGGGAACAAACAGCGAGATGACCAACAGACCAAGGGCTGCAGGTAGCAGCCAGAAGGAGACGTTGTTCATGCGCGGGAAGGCCATGTCCGGCGCGCCGATCATCAGCGGCACAAACCAGTTGCCGAAGCCGCCGATCATGGCGGGCATGACCATGAAGAAGATCATGATCAGGCCGTGGGCCGTCACCAGCACATTGTAGAAGTGGTAGTCACCGCCCAGGATCTGGTCGCCCGGTGCCTGAAGTTCGGCACGGATCAGAACCGACATCAGGCCGCCAATGACGCCTGAAATGATGGCGAAGATCAAATACATCGTACCGATGTCTTTGTGGTTGGTTGAGTAGGCGTATCGCCGCCAACCGGTCGGGTGATCTTCGTGATGATCTGCGTGTGTAGCGTCGCTCGCCATCGGTTTAGTCCTTTAAGTGAGCAGGTGGTGTTTCGATAGTCAGAGTGGCGCCGCGCTAGTTGCGCGCGTCAGCCAGAAGTGTCTGTTGATCCAGCGGTGAGGCGGGAATCGTGCCGTTGAGGGCATATTCCTCTTCAGCGCTGGCAACCCAGGCGTTGAAGTCGTCCTTCTCGACCACATGCACTTCGATGGGCATGAAGGCGTGACGGACACCGCACAGCTCCGAGCACTGGCCATAGTAGATGCCGGTCTCAGAAGCGTTGAACCATGTTTCGTTCAGGCGACCGGGCACAGCGTCCATCTTCACACCGAAGGCAGGCATCGCCCAGTTGTGGATCACGTCCGCTGCCGTGACGATCACGCGCACATTGGTATCCACCGGCACAACGACCTTTGTATCGGTTGCCAGAAGGCGCGGCTGGCCAGGTGCCAGATCAGCTTCTTCGATCATGTTGGCGAAATACTCAAAGTCGCCATTGTCCGGGTAAGAATAGCCCCAGTACCACTGGTAGCCTGTGGCCTTGATGGTGAGTTCGCTCTCCGGGATCACTGCTTCGAGATAGAGCAGGCGGAAGGAGGGAATGGCGATCGCAACGAGAAGCAGCACCGGTACAACGGTCCAGATCACTTCGATCGTTGTGTTGTGAGATGTCTTGGACGGGTTGGGGTTGGATTTCGCGTTGAAGCGCACCATGCAGTAGAGCAGCAGCGCCAAGACAAACAGCGTAATCGCCGTGATGATCCAGAGCAGGAAGTTGTGGAAAGAGTTGATGCTTTCCATCACAGGGGTCACTGCTGGCTGGAAGCCCATCTGCCAGGGCTCAGGCTGCGCCGCGCCCGCAGTCCCCGCGACAATCATCGCGGTCAGAAAGGCAAGGCCCATAAAAATCTTCGGCAAGTAAGTCGCCATGCTCGACATCCCCAGTCGTAATCCCAGTGGTATTCCGGGTCGTAAATCTTGATGCAGGACCCCTTAAACCACAGGGTCATTTTGTGCAGGAGCGGACGATTAGCACGTCAGGACGGTAACGCAAACGAAAGCTTGCGCACCAAACGACAGGCGAATCCCACCCCCGTAGGCTGACGATAAGTATAGCGTGGCTTCAGCCCGTAGCGAGTACGGGGCCTCTTTTTGCGACACTTTGACCCAAAATAGCTGCGCGGCGCTGTTTTTGGCTCGAATGCAGGGTTTTCCCGCCTGCCAGATTGCCCACAGGTGCAGCAGCAAATGCGCGCCGGATTTGCCAGTGACAACAGCATGTTAGGCGTTTTGTACGCGGGCACTGGCGCCGCGGCTTTGGTGCCCTAGGTCTTGTCGTGTATAAATGCAAAGCATTCGCAGCAAGCGGGTGCCAATCAGGAAGAACGACACCATGCGGGACGAGGCACTCATCCATTTTCACTTCGGGCGGAAAATTTCCGCGGGGCTTCACATCGCGGAAGATGGCGGCTCGGCCCCTGCCCTCGTTGAAATGGCAGCGCCCTATCTGGACCCGCGCGACCCGGGCCGGTCCGCTGTCGGCTTTTGCGCCGCGCACCCGCAATCGGTCTCAGACATCACGTCACCGCCACCGGCAGGGTGGCAGGCCTGGAAATTCAGCGACTGGGACAACTGGTTCGGGCGTATCAACGGTGTTTTCCTCGTGGACCTCGAGACCCTGCGGATTACCCAGTGGCCCATGTACCGAACCTCCAAAGTGCATGTGCCGTGTGATCTGTCGGGTATGCCCGGCCGACTAGTCCCCATTGAAGACCTTGTGGCCAATGATCCCGGATCACCTCACCCGAATGTTCAGGCATTGCTGGATGATATTCCCGGTAGCTAGGTGCCCGCGCCATGCTTAAGTGATACAGACGACACACTTCGCCATTCCGCCAAGAAAGACGCCCCATGCCCACTCCTGACGAACTGTTCTTCACCCGCGCCGGTCTTGACCCTGACCGTCTGACGCGGATCGTCTCTGACACACTCACAGGGGCGGACGATGGGGAACTGTTTCTGGAATACACCCAGTCCGAGGCCCTGGCCTTTGATGATGGGCGCCTCAAAACCGCGAGCTTTGACACGGGCCAGGGGTTTGGCCTGCGCTGCGTCGCCGGGGAAGCAACGGGCTATGCCCATGCGTCTGATCTGTCGGAAGCCGCCGTCAAGCGCGCGGCAGATGCCGTTCAGGCAGTTAAGGCCGGGCATTCGGGCTCCATGGCAGCCGGCCCGCAGGCAACGAATGCGCATCTGTATGGCGATGACAATCCGTTGGGTGGCCCCTCCTTTGAAGAGAAGGTCAAGCTGCTGCAGGAAATCGACGCCTATGCCCGCGCCAAGGATCCGCGGGTGCGGCAGGTGTCTGCCTCGCTTTCGGGTGAATGGCAGGCGGTGATGATCATGCGCGCCGACGGGCAGATCGTCCGTGATGTGCGCCCGCTGGTTCGCTTCAATGTCAGCGTTGTGGTGGGTGAGGGCGACCGTCAGGAATCCGGCACGTTTGGTACCGGCGGCCGGGAAAACTACACGCGCTTTATTGAAACGCAGAGCTGGCAGGCAGGTGCAGACGAAGCGCTGCGTCAGGCATTGGTGAACCTGGAAGCTGTCCCCGCCCCTGCCGGTGAAATGGATGTGGTGCTTGGGCCGGGCTGGCCGGGCATCCTGCTGCATGAAGCCATCGGCCATGGCCTTGAAGGCGACTTCAACCGCAAGGGTCAGAGCGCCTTTGCCGGATTGATGGGCGAACGTGTGGCCTCTCCCGGTGTCACGGTGGTTGACGACGGTACGCTCGACAACCGACGCGGCTCCCTGACCGTGGACGATGAAGGCACGCCAACTTCGCGCACGGTGCTGATCGAAGACGGCATTCTCAAGGGCTACATGCAGGACCGTCTCAATGCGCGCCTCATGGGTGTGGCCGCAACCGGCAATGGGCGGCGCGAAAGCTTTGCCCATCAGCCCATGCCGCGCATGACCAACACCTACATGACCGAAGGCGACCGCGACCCGGCTGAGATTCTCGCCGGCGTGAAGAACGGCATCTACGCGACCAATTTTGGCGGCGGCCAGGTGGACATCACCAACGGCAAGTTCGTGTTCTCCTGCACCGAGGCCTACATGATTGAAGACGGCAAGGTGACCGCACCGATCAAGGGCGCGACCCTGATCGGCAACGGCGCTGACGCGCTGACGCGCATCAAGGCTATCGGCAACGACATGAAGCTCGACACCGGCATCGGCACCTGCGGCAAGGCTGGACAAGGTGTGCCCGTCGGCGTCGGCCAGCCGACCCTGCACATGGAAGCGCTCACGGTGGGCGGGACTGCGGCCTAAATGCCAAAGGCGCCGTCAGAGCCCTCCATGAGCGAAATCCTGGCGGCGGTTTCGCGCAAACTTGAGCGTAAGTCGGAAACGGTGTCCTCGGATCACGCCGCCAAGGATGCGGCGGCGACAAAACCCAAAGCCGAAGCCGAACCCTTTCTGGACCGTTCGCTCTTACCTGTTGATGTGCAGTTGGTGCCACTTGAGGCTCTGGCTGACACTTCGGCATCCATCACCATCACATCATCCAAATGGCGGATCGCGCGACGGATGCTCTGGCCAATCGCCCTGATGCTCGCCGTGTGCAGCTTTGTATTCGGCATGGTCTATATGGTGCGCGCCGATGGCGGCGCCTCATCATCCTATCTGCTCTTGATGTTTGTCGTTGCTGCGTTCGTTGCCTGGCCGTCAGTACGCTATTTTTTCAGAGCACTTGTGAAAGCAACCCGGTCTTTGCATGTGACGTTCAGCGACAGATGGCTGATCGTCCAACAAAGGACCTTGTCGGGCAGGCCCAGCGATACTGTGCAATACACGTCCTACAGTGGTATCCGCCACGACCATGCAAGCACTTCCAAACCAAACCGGTCAGCGTATCCCTTGGCCATGTACTTCGTGGGCATTCTGAGGTCGTCGTCAACA
>JBCBUN010000100.1:0-6571 GCA_039818145.1 Pseudomonadota bacterium | reverse complement strand
CGTCTGCTTCAGCCAGCCTCGCCAACAGGTCGTCGGGCAGGGGGGCTTCCCGCGTCAGGCCAAGATAGTGGCCGGCGCGTCGGCTTTCGGGCTCCGCTGCAAAGCCGAGGGTTGCCGCCTGGGTCGCAAGCGTGCGTGTCTTTTCGACAAGTGTGGCGGCAATGCTGCTGACACCCCAGTCGACGATCTGCTTAAGCGCGGCCGTTGCCATGGGCATCAAATGAAACTGCGCGCGTTCGCCCATATCGTAACGGCGCGCGCCGGGCTGGAAGCCGGTGGCGTAATCGACCAGCCTCGCGAAGTCCTCTGATTTCTCGCGCGCTGTCCAGGTCTGCTCCAGGGGCTTGCCTTCATGGTGCCGCGGAGCGACGTAGAGGAAGCCCATGGCATACGGTCCCAGAAGCCATTTGTAACAAGGGGCAGCGATGAAATCGGGGTCGTAGCGGGTCACGTCAAAGGGCAGGGCACCGATGCTCTGGCAGGCATCAATGACCAGCGCCGCGCCCACATCCCTGGTTCGTGCCCGGATGGCATCAAGGTCCACGAGCGCGCCGTCCGTCCAATGGCAATGGGGGATTGCGACGATTGCCGTCTTGCTTGTGATGGCGTCGAGAAGCGGCTGGGTCCAACCCTCCTGGCTTTTGTCGACGGCCACAACATGGGCACCGGCCTTTTGGGCAGCGTCCCGCCATGCATAGACGTTGGAGGGGAACTGCTCGGCCAGCGTGATGATGGCGTCACCCTTGCCGAGGGGCAGGTTGTTCGCAGCACTTGCGATGCCATAGGACGCGGAGGGCACGATCGCGATGTCGTCGGCCGTTGCCCCAATCATCTGTGCAAAGAGAGTGCGGGCATGTTCCGCGGGCTCAAAGAAGTCCGGCGCGGTAACCGTCCAAGGGTGTGCCTTGAGCTGTGCGCCGCCAATGCCTGCGGCGGTCACAGACTTAAGGTTGGGGGCCATATAGGCGCAGTTGAGGTAAGCGACATCTTCTGGAATGTCGAACAGGTGGCGCTGGGACGGGATGATCTGCGTATCTGGCGTACTATCTGGCATGGGCCGCATGAGGCCGCGCGCGCGCGGTCAAGTCAACGGCGATTCATGCAAACCAGTATTCAAGTTGGATGTGCCCTAGGCGGGTGCGATCTGCTTGCGGCGTTCCGTTACTTCTGCGGGCCACTGGTCTTTCATGGTTGCCAGCAATTCACCGCGGATGGAGGTGTATCCCGGATCGTCCCACAGATTGACCTTTTGCAGGGGATCCTCGTTCAGATTATAGAGCTCGCCTTCGTTGCCGTCATAGATCGAGCCGGGCAGATAGGCGGTTGCCACATAGTCCGTCGTTGTGATGGTCCGCAGCGACAATGAAAGTTTCTGCTTGTCGGGATCATCAGAGTTCTTGTGCTCGCTGTCCCAGCCGGTCAGGACGGTTTCCCGGTTCTGAGCCCGCGCTTCTGTTGCGGACTGCGGCAGCGGTGACCCTTCCATCCAGTCAGGCACATCAAGGCCTGCAATGCTGCAGAAGGTGGGTGCCAGATCAATATGGGCTACGGGGTCTGCAAGTGCTTCCGGCGTGACATTGGCGTCAGGTGCCGGGCGCCAGAGGAAAGGGAGACGCATGAGCGCATCCACGTGGAACGCGCCTTTGAACATCAGGCCGAAGTCGCCCTGCAGTTCGCCATGGTCGGTGGTAAAGAAAATGTCGGTGCGTCCGTCCCAGCCGCGTTCATTGATGCGGTCGAAGACGCGGCCGCAGGCATCATCGATCATCTCGTTTTCGATGTGGTTCATGGCGTTGATTTCACGCACTTGATCGTCAGTGAGATCAGCAGGACGGAAGTTTGGCGGGAACTCGAAATTGGTCCGCAGGGATCCGTCCCATGCGCCCTTCCAGTGTCGCGGCTTTTGCTCCAGCAGTTTTTCACGCTCCTGCGCCGTGGCGGCGTATAGCTCCGGCAGATCCAGATCACGCCAGTTGACGCGATCAATTTCAGAAGCGGGTGGGTCCCAGGGATGATGCGGGTCCGGGAAGCTCATCCAGATGAACCAGTCCTGATCCGCATCCAGACTGTCGAGGAAGGAAATGACGCGGTCGGCCACCCAGTCGGTGTGATACAGCTCCTTGGGCATGTCATTGACCCAGCACTGGATGGCACCGGTATCGCTGCCGCCAATGTGGTTCTGGCGGCCTTCGGGCGTGACCATTGGATAGAAGCCGCCGATCTGGTCCTTGTGTTCGCCGAGCATCAGCTGGTCATAGTGAAAGTTGCCGGTCATGACATGGCCAAAAAGGGCGAGACCGGTCCCCATCGCGGCTTTGACCGCATGGAGCTCGCCCTTTTTGGCCATGTCATTTTCATAAAACCCCGGCGGTGATAGCCAGGGCTCGAAATGGGCTTTGCCGATGAGGGCGGTCTTGTATCCAGCGTTGCCAAGTTCGCGCGCGACGGACGGCGCATCCTCCGGCAGCGGCACACCGTTGGTCCACACGCCGTGGGTCGCGGGATATTGCCCGGTGATGATGCTGGCGCGGGCGGGCATGCAGGTGACGCACTGATTGTGGGCGCGGGAATAGTTGATGCCGTTCGCCGCCAGCGCATCAATGCGCGGGGTGCGGGCGATTTTGCCGCCGGTGCAGCCCAATGCGTCGTAGCGCATCTGGTCGGTGGTGATCAGCAGAATGTTGCGGCCCATAATCAGTCTCCCAAGGGGCGCAACTCATGATCAGCCGACCCGCGATTTGTTCGGCATACAATGCCGTGCGGGACGGTCCGGATCAATGAGGATCATTAACTAAACCGTGAAGGTCTGCCCCGTGAGGTCTTCGGAGACGTCCCACAGCCTGCGGGCAACGCGCTTGTCATAGGAACGCCGGTTGGATTTGACCTTCACCGGGCTGCCCCGCATTTCCATGATGCCATTGGGGCCCCAATAGGACCCAGACTCAGCGTCGGGGTCCGTGGCGGCGCGCAGGGTTGGCAGGGCACCGGCCTTCTGGCTCTGCGCGAAGACGGCGTTCATGATCGTGCCTGCGGTCATGGTGCGCTGAAGGTTGGTGGACGAATAGCCGGGGTGTGCGGCGGTTGCCCGGGTGGTGCGGCCGGCTTCTTTCAGGTTGCGGTCAAGCTCATAGGTGAACAAGAGATTGGCCAGCTTGCTTTGGCCGTAGGCAGGCCATTGCTGGTAGCCCTTCTCCCAATGAAGATCGTCAAAATTGATCTTGCCGCCGCGGTGCGCCTGACTGGCGACAGAAACGACGCGACCTTCAGGCGCTTCGTTGATCAGGTCGATGAGCTGAGCGGTAAGCGCGAAGTGGCCGAGATGATTGCAGCCGATCTGCAGTTCGAAACCGTCTTCGGTCTTGCCGTAGGGCGGCACCATGACGCCGGCATTATTGATGAGAATATCCAGCTTGCCATGCTTCTTGCGGTAGGCAGCGGCAAAAGCGGCGATGGATTTGAGGCTTGCGAGATCAAGGGAGCCGATCTCCACCGTGGCGCCCTTGTTGGCTTTCTTGATTTTGGCCTGGGCCTCCTTGGCCTTGTCCGCGTTGCGGCAGGCGAGGGTCACATGGGCACCTTTGGAGGCCAGAACATTGGCAGCTTCAAAGCCAATGCCGCTGTTGGCGCCGGTGACGATGATGTGTTTGCCCGCCTGATCGGGGACGTCTTTTGCTTTCCAGCCCATGGGACATTCCTTTGCCGTTGGATGCTCTGTTATCGCACAAATATGACCTATGGTCATTAAATCAAGACCTGCCTGCATGGCAGTGCCGCGAAACAGTCATTTGACCTTTGGGTTCCGCTCCCCTATCTACGGCGCGGGCCACGCTTCCCCAACGAAGCGCGACCCTCTGCGAGGAGGGAGACAAACCATGGCAGACGTTACGACTCCGGGCATCCGTCCGGCGAATCCTAATTTTTCATCCGGGCCTTGCGCCAAGCGCCCCGGGTGGTCCCTATCCAAACTTGAAGACGCGTGTCTTGGCCGGTCGCATCGCTCGAAACCGGGCAAGGCGAAGCTGGCACAGGCGATTGACCTGACGCGTTCGGTTCTGGGTATCCCCGACGATTACAAGATCGGCATCGTGCCGGCATCCGATACGGGTGCTGTGGAAATGGCCATGTGGTCTTTGCTGGGTGAACGCCCGGTGGACATGATGGCATGGGAAAGCTTCGGCTCCGGCTGGGTGACGGATGTCATCAAGCAGCTCAAGCTCGACAATGCCCGCAAGATTGAAGCTGACTATGGCCAGCTTCCTGATCTCAGCACGGTGAACCCTGCCCATGATGTTGTCTTTACCTGGAACGGTACGACGTCTGGTGTGCGTGTCCCCAATGCGGACTGGATTTCAGCAGACCGTGAAGGTCTGACGATCTGTGACGCCACGTCGGCTGCCTTTGCACAGGACCTCGACTGGGCGAAGCTCGATGTCACGACCTATTCCTGGCAGAAGGTGCTGGGCGGCGAAGCGGCCCACGGCATGATCATCCTCAGCCCACGTGCGGTTGAGCGCCTTGAGAGCTACACGCCACCTTGGCCGATGCCGAAGATCTTCCGTCTGACCAAGGGCGGCAAGCTCATTGAGGGCATCTTCAAGGGCGAGACGATCAACACGCCGTCCATGCTGTGTGTCGAAGACTACATCGACGCTCTGGAATGGGCGCAGTCCATTGGTGGCCTCAAGGGCCTGCGGGCACGGGCTGACTCAAACCTCGAAGCGCTGACCAAATGGGTGGACAACACTGCCTGGGTCGACTTCCTGTGTGCTGACGTTGCCAACCGCTCCAACACATCCGTGTGTCTGACGATTGTTGATCCGGCGCTCAATGAAGAACAGCAGGCGGCAGCTTCCAAGAAGCTGGCAAGTCTGCTGGACGCTGAAGGCGTTGCGTATGACATCGGTGCCTACCGCGATGCCCCTGCGGGCCTTCGCATCTGGGCCGGTGCCACCGTCGAACTGTCTGACATGCAGGCGCTGCTGCCCTGGCTCGACTGGGCCTATGCGGAAGCAACCAAGGCGGACGCGGCCTAGTCGCCCATTGAGTTAGGCGCGTGGCGGGCTGTTGTCCGCCACGTGCACTTCACCCCATTTCCCAAAATTCACCTTTCAGGAGCGACCCATGCCCAAGGTGCTGATTTCCGACAAACTGTCTCCCGCTGCTGTGGAGATTTTCAAGAACCGTGGTCTCGACGTGGACTTCAAGCCAGGCCTCCCCAAAGAGGAACTGCTTGAAATCATCGGCCAGTATGATGGCCTTGCTATCCGCTCTGCCACCAAGGTGACCGCTGACGTGCTGGAGAAGGCGGACAACCTCAAGGTTGTGGGCCGTGCCGGCATCGGCGTCGACAATGTGGACATCCCGCAGGCCACGTCCAAGGGCGTGATCGTGATGAACACGCCGTTCGGCAACTCCATCACGACAGCTGAACACGCTATTTCCATGATGATGGCTCTGGCCCGTGACATTCCCCAGGCCAATGCATCCACCCACGAAGGTAAGTGGGAAAAGTCTAAGTTCATGGGTGTTGAGCTGACGGCCAAGACTCTTGGCGTTATCGGCTGCGGCAATATCGGTTCCATCGTCTGTGACCGTGCGCTGGGCCTGAAGATGAAAGTCATCGGCTTTGACCCCTTCCTGACAGCGGAACGCGCGGCCGACATGGGCATTGAAAAGGTCGAGCTGGATGAATTGCTAAAGCGCGCTGACGTGATCACGCTTCATACGCCGATGACCGATTCAACCCGTGGCATTATCAACGCGGATGCCTTTGCCAAGATGAAAGACGGCGTGCGCATCGTGAACTGTGCCCGTGGCGGTCTGATTGTCGAGGCCGACCTCAAGGCAGCCATCGAATCCGGCAAGGTGGCGGGTGCTGCTCTCGACGTATTTGAAGAAGAGCCTGCCAGGGAGAACGCGCTGTTCGGCATGGAAAAAGTTGTGGCCACGCCGCATCTGGGCGCGTCCACCTCTGAAGCGCAGGAAAACGTGGCGCTTCAGGTGGCTGAACAGATGGCGGACTATCTGCTGGATGGCGCCATCACCAACGCCATCAACGTGCCGTCTGTTTCTGCAGAGGACGCGCAGAAGCTTGGTCCGTGGATCACTCTGTCCGAGCAGCTTGGTCTGTTCGCCGGTCAGCTGACTGAAACCGGTCTTGAGGAAGTCACCATCGAGTTTGTGGGTGATGCGGCTGATCTCAACACCAAGCCACTGGTCAATGCCATGCTGATGGGCCTGATGAAGCCGATGCTGACAGACGTCAACATGGTGTCAGCGCCTGCCATCGTCAAAGAGCGTGGCATTGCAGTGAATGAAACCAAGAAGAGCCAGCATGGCGCCTATGAAGGCTACATCATGCTCTCCGTGAAGACGGAACGTCAGACGCGCAGTGTGGGCGGTACAGTCTTTGGTGACGGCACGCCGCGGATCATTCAGGTGAAGGGCATCGGCATGGAAGCCTCCCTGACCCACGACATGCTCTATGTGACCAATGACGACAAGCCGGGCTTCATCGGCGGTCTTGGAACGGTGCTGGGTGATGCAGGCATCAACATCGCCTCGTTCAACC
>JBCBUN010000099.1:0-6605 GCA_039818145.1 Pseudomonadota bacterium | reverse complement strand
CAGCAATGACCGCATCGCTTTGCAGCGTCACGTCGCTGGTCTGGGCAAGCCGCATGGTTGCGACCAAACCAGCGCCCAGAATGGTTGGAATGGCGAGCAGCATTGAGAAGCGGGCTGCTTCCTTGCGGTCAAATCCCAAAAAACGGGCGGCCATCATGGTAACACCGGAGCGGCTGGCTCCAGGGATAACTGCTGCCACCTGAGCCATACCGACAATGATGGCGCGAGACCATGTCATATCTCCAAGGGTCTGATCGGTCGCTCCTGTCTGATCGCTCGCATACAGCAACACCGCGAAAATCAGGTTGGCCCAGGCAACCACCTGCGCTGCCCGCAGCAAGTCGGTTGCTCCCATGCTCGCAAGCGAAAACCCGACGATCCCGATCGGCACACTGGCGACCGCCAGATAGAGCGCCAAGCGCCCCGCCTCAGTCATCTGCCCACGGAGCAGCGCGAGAGCACCGCCGATCAACTCAAGAACATCCTTGCGAAAATAGATGAGCACCGCGAAGAGCGACCCTACATGGATCGCCACATCGATCAGCACACCCTGATCCGCCCAGCCGGTCAGCTCATCCACCAGCGCCAGATGCCCGGACGACGAGATTGGCAGGAACTCGGTCAGGCCCTGAATGATGGCCAGGACGATCAGTTGGCTAATGGGCATTTGGCGGGGTCCGGAGGAATCATGACGTGCTCACTATACGCGTCATTCATTACGCATTAGTGGCGGTAAAACAAATGCGGGTTTTATCCAATTGAGGCATCGCGTGCGCCTGCGAATAAGCTACAGTGCGCCCCAGCATGAGACGCCTCATTCATCAGCCTCTTGATCCGTTCTGCCGTAAGGTGCGTCTGGCGCTTGCGGAAAAGAAGCTCGCCTTCGAACTGGAGGTCGAAAAGCCATGGGAGCGGAGCGAAGCGTTTCTTGCCCTCAATCCCGCCGGCACGGTCCCCGTCCTGATTGAGCAGGATGGCACAATCTTCTCCGGCCACCGGGCAATCACCGAATATCTGGACGAATTCTACCGTGATCCTGACGGCGGTTTGGTTCTGTTGCCGGGAAATCCGATTGAACGCGCAGAAGCGCGGCGCATTGCGGACTGGTTCGACGAGAAGTTTGCCGAGGAGGTTACCCGCACGCTGGTGGACGAAAAGATTCTCAAGCGGTTTTTGCCCCGCGACCTGGGCGGCGGCCCGCCGGATACCGAGACCGTCCGCATTGGGATGCACAATGTCAGCTACCACCTGGACTACATTTCGTTTCTGGTGGAACGCCGAAACTGGCTTGCAGGGGAAGAAATGACCCTTGCAGACCTGACAGCTGCTGCACATCTGTCGGCTGTTGATTATCTTGGCAATGTTCCGTGGTCGGATTTTCCGCAATCCAAAGACTGGTATGCGCGCATCAAGTCGCGACCCTCATTCAGGGCGTTGCTGGCCGACAACGTGCCCGGCATGCCTGCCGCACGTCACTACGCCAATCTTGATTTCTAGCTCGTGTCCTTGTGGCCTCAAGGCTTGTCGACATCCAAGTCTTCAAGGCTGCGCTGGGCATCCTTGAGCGCTTCGGCATCGGGATGTTCGGGGCCAACTTCGCCAACAATGCGCGCGACCGAAACCCAGTCTGCGCGGGCGCCTGCGTCATCCCCCTGCGCCAAACGAATGGCGCCCCGTTCAACCAGCACATAAGGCCCGTCCGGCTGTAACGCGAGCGCACGAGCAATGTCTTCGCTGGCACCATCCAGCTTGCCTTGCGCGCGCTTTGCCCCCGCGCGCAGCACCAGCACATCTGGTGCATCGGGTCGAATGGCCAATGCCTGGTTCAAGTCTGCTTCTGCGGCTGCAAAGTCGCCGGCAGATGCATGGGCGCGACCCCGATCGACCAGAAACCCGGTATCGCCGGGTGTGAGGTTGAGGGCTGCCGTCAGGGCAATCACTGCGTTTTCGCCACTGCCTGCCAACAGCCATGCGTTACCGGCCTGTCCCAGCAAGGCGGCACGGTCTGCTGGTTCGCCCGCGCCCGGCGCGTCGGCCAGATCACCCAGTCGCACGGCAGCTTCGCCGTACAGCTTCAATTCCACGAGGGCCAGCGCCTCACAATGACGCGCGGCAGGGCCGCCACCATTGGTCCGCCATTCCATCGCCTGATCGAACGCCTGGTCCGGATCAACCTCCACCAGACGCAGGCAGTCGCGGTAGCGCGCGGCAGAATCAAGGTCCTGGGCATAGCTGCGGGCCGGCAGCACAAAAACCATCAGGATGGCGACGCCGACAATCAGCAGGCCGACCCACAGGAAAAACAGCCTTGCGGCATTTATCATCTCTCTCATGGGCGCTACCGTCGCGCGCAGCGGTGGCCATTTCAAGGCGCGCATTTGGCAACAAAAAGGATTCTCTTCTCGATGCCCCGTCTCTTCTGTTTTGGTCTAGGATTTTCCGCGCTGACCTTTGCCCGGCGTATGCAGCAGCAGGGCTGGGAGGTTGCAGGCACCTGCCGTAGCGAAGAGAAGGCAGAGATGCTACGCGCTGAGGGCTTTGATGTTCATCTGTTCGGAGATGCGCCGCTTGCTGATCCAGGCCAGGCACTCGCAGGCACCACTCATCTGCTCGCGTCGGTGCCGCCCGGTGACGATGGCGATCCGGTTGTCAGTGCCCATGGGAACGACATTCAGGCCATCAGCGGTCTTGAATGGATCGGGTATCTTTCAACCACCGGCGTTTATGGCGACCGCAAGGGTGGCTACGTAAATGAAGACAGCATGCTGCTGCCCTCCACGGAGCGCGGCAAAAAACGCGTCACTGCCGAGCTTGTCTGGCAGGACCTTGCTGCTGCCATGAACGTGCCCCTGCACATGTTCCGGCTGGCGGGGATCTATGGACCCGGGCGCAATCAACTGGTCAGCCTGCGCAAAGGCAAGGCACGCCGGGTTGAAAAGCCCGGACAGGTTTTCTCGCGCATCCATGTGGAAGACATTGCCCAGACACTTGAAGCAGCAGCCACCAGCGGCCTGCCGACGCAGCCCTTCAATGTGTGTGACAATGAAGCCAGCCCACCGCAGGACGTCGTGGCCTATGCGGCAGATCTTCTGGGCATGCCTCCACCGCCGCTGGTCCCCTTTGACGAAGCGGAGATGTCGCCGATGGGCCGCAGCTTCTACGCAGAATCAAAACGGGTGAAGAACGACCGCATCAAGGATGATCTGGGCGTGGTCCTGAAATACCCGACCTATCGCGAAGGTCTGCAGGCGCTTGCGGATGCGGGCGACGGAAAAGCCTAGGCGCCGGTAACATCATCCAGAGCCTGATGCAGACGGACAATATCTGCCGGGGTGGACAGGCGATGGTCGCCGGATTTGACCAGTGTATAGGTCACGTCGTCGCCTTGCAGAGCTTCCACCAGCATGAGCGCGTGCTGCCACGGCACATCGTCGTCACACATGCCCTGTAGAATGCGTACCGAGCAGGTCACCGGAATGGGCTTGTCGAGAATGAGATGGTCCCGGCCTTCCTCAATCAGCCGACGGGTGATGATGTAGGGCTCGTCGTCATATTCGGATGGCTGGTTGTACTGGCCTTCGTCCATGATCGTGCGGCGTATCTCATCGGAAAACCCGGCCCACATCAGTTTTTCCGTAAAATCCGGTGCCGGCGCGATGAGCACCATGCCCTTGAGGCGGTCGCCCTCGCCTGCCGCCTGCAGCGCACGGGCCGCGAGAAGAGACAGCCAGCCGCCCATGCTGGACCCGACCAGAACCACAGGGCCGGGCGCCAGGTCTTGGAGCACATGCAGCCCGTCTTCCAACCAGCGACCAATTGTGCCGTCCGTAAAGTCACCGGACGAGGCCCCATGTCCGAAATAGTCAAACCGGATAAAAGCCTGACCGCGTTCCTTGGCCCAATCGTCCAGCGCGGTTGCTTTTGTGCCTGTCATGTCCGACTTAAAGCCGCCGAACCAGACCACCGTCGGGCCCACGCCCTCGCGCGCCTGAAAAGCGAGCGTTTCGCCGTCGGGGCGGGTAAGGTTCTGGAACGTATTTTCTGATTGGGTCATAAGGCCTGAATTCTTTTTGTACTTGGGAGCACAAGAGCTCTTGGAACACACGGACAGCCAGCTTACCAAGCCCGGCGTGCTGCAGGTAATCCCTCAGCTTGACGCAGGCGGTGCTGAACGCTCCTGCGTGGAGATTGCCAGCGCGGTGGCAGCCAATGGCTGGCGATCGTTTGTGGCCACCAATGGGGGGCGCCTGGAAACCGAGTTGCTGCGGTCCGGGGTCACTGTTTTTCACATGGATGCAGCGTCCAAGAACCCGATGGTCATGCTGGAGAACATCGGCAAGCTGCGCCGGATCATTCGCGCGCGCGATATTTCCATTGTCCACGCCCGCAGCCGGGCGCCCGCCTGGAGTGCCATGGCGGCGGCCAATGCGGAGCACAGGCATTTCGTCACGACCTACCACAGCAAGGTCCATGACAAACCCCGCTGGAAGGTCTTTTACAATTCAGTGATGGCCCGCGGCGAAGCGGTGATCGCCAACTCACAGTTCACTGCTGATCGCATCATGATGGCCCACGGCACACCGGTGGAGATGGTCCATCCCATACCCCGCGGCTTTGATCTTGAGACATTTGACCCGGACAGTGTGGATCAGGCCCGCGTTCAGGCGCTGAAGAGCGAATGGGACGTGGAGGGAGACAACCGTCCTTTGGTTCTGCTGCCTGCCCGACTGACCCGCTGGAAGGGTCCGCTGCTTTTGATTGAAGCCTCCGCCAAAACCAAACTGCCGGCAAAATTTGTCATCGCGGGCGATGCACAGGGGCGAGAGGATTTTGAAACCGAAGTCCGCCAGCACATCGCCAATCTTGGCCTCATGGAACAAGTGACGGTGGCAGGGCACATCAGCGATATGCCGGCTGCCTACAAGGCGGCAGATATCATTGTGTCCGCCTCACTGGATCCTGAGCCCTTCGGACGCATTGGCGTGGAAGCACAGGCCATGGCCAAACGCATGATCGCACCGGACCATGGCGGGGCGCGGGAGCAATTCATCACGGACCCGGCCCACCAACGCACCGGCTGGCTGTTTGAGCCCGGCAATGCGGATGCCCTCGCATCCGTGCTGGATGACGCGCTGGCCATGTCCGCCGAGGACGCAGCCCAAATGGGCGCGCGGGCGCGGGCACATGCGCTGAGCTCTTTCACGTCAGCGGCCATGTGTGCCTCGACCCTGGATGTCTATCGCGATGTCCTGAGCGGTGCAGCAAGCGCCCGAGAGGCTGCCGGAACTTCATGAGCAGAGAAAACATTCTGGTCATCAAGCTGGGCGCGCTTGGGGATTTTGTTCAGGCGCTTGGTCCCTTTGCCGCCATCCGCACGCATCATGATGCGCTGGATGAGACAGGCCGCGCGCACATCACTCTGCTGACCACGCCTGCCTTTGCGGGCCTTGCCAAAGACTCAGGCTATTTCGACGACATCTGGGATGACGGACGGACAAAGGGCTTTGGGTCATTGCTGTCGCTGGTCCGGCGCATGAGCTGGGCAAAGTTCACGCGGGTCTATGACCTTCAGACGTCCTCTCGATCATCGATGTATTTCCATCTGCTTTGGCCACGCACCGAGTGGTCCGGCATTGCGCGCGGATGCTCGCACCCGCATGCCAACCCGCGCCGCGATTTCATGCACACCATTGATCGACAGGCAGAACAGCTGCGCGATGCCGGGATTGCCGAGACACCGCTGCCTGATACGGCGCGGCTTGCCGGATCCAGATCGGTCGAGGAGATGATCGGGTCCGACACGCCTTTTGGTCTGATGGTGCCTGGCGCTGCGCCCCACCGCCCGGCCAAACGCTGGCCTGCCAGGCACTTTGCGCAAGTGGCGCGTGACTGGGCTGCACAGGGCATCCGCCCGGTCATTTTGGGATCACAAAGCGAAAAACCTCTGGCGCAGGAGATTGCGGACAGCGAATCCACCGCCCTTAATCTCGCCGGGGACACCAGCCTGAATGACATCGTGACCCTGGCTCTGGAAGCAAAAATGGCCGTGGGCAACGATACCGGGCCCATGCATCTCATCTCGCTCAGCGGCACGCCGAGCGTGGCATTGTTTGGTTCTGACAGTGATCCGGCCCTGTGCGCTCCACGCGGACCCAGGGTCAGCATCCTCGCAGGGCCGGAGATTTCCGCGCATTCTCCTGATGACGTTAAGGCCGCATTGGCGAAACTTGCCGGAATAACTTGAATTTCAGGCGGATTCGCGAAATATAGGCGCTTCAACACCTTGTGTTTCACTGGACGGGGCTTGCGGGACTTTATGATTGAACGTTTCTCCCGCGCCGTCCTGACGGGAGAGTAACGACATCGCACGCCGCCCCAATATGGCGCCCCCTCAAAAACAAGAGGGCCCGCGCGCCAATGACCAGATCAATGTTCCAGATGTTCGGCTGATTGATGCCGAAGGCGAAAATGTAGGCGTTGTCGCCACAGACCGCGCCATGGAAATGGCCTCAGAGGTTGGCCTTGATCTGGTGGAGGTTTCTCCTACCGCCAAGCCGCCGGTCGCCAAGATCATGGATCTGGGTAAATACAAATATCAGGCCCAG
>JBCBUN010000098.1:0-6618 GCA_039818145.1 Pseudomonadota bacterium | reverse complement strand
GCCTAGGACCGCCAAAAAATGCGCGAAAAGAGAATGAGCACCGTGAACAACTCAAGTCGACCGATGAGCATGCCCAGTGCCATCAGCCATTTTGCCGTATCCGGAATACCTGAAAAGTTGGCTGAGGGACCAACTTCCGGTCCAAGCCCGGGGCCGACATTGGCAATGGACGTGGCGGCGGACGACAGAGCTGTCAGCGGTTCAAGCCCGGAAAAGGTCAGCAGCAAAGCGAGCCCGCCGAAGCACGCAATGTACAGAAAGAAAAAACTCATCACTGATGCAGAGACACTTTCAGGGATCGCCCGGCGATTGTAGTGGGGAATAAAAATTCCGTGCGGATAGATCATCCTGCGCAAATGGCTCATGCAGGTAGCCGCAATCACCTGCACGCGGAAAATCTTGAGGCCGCATGAGGTGGACCCCGAGCACCCGCCGATGAACATCAGCGTAAAGAACAGGGCGATTGCGAAGGGACCCCACGCACCATAATCTTGCGTGGCGTATCCGGTTCCTGTCATCACAGAAACAACGTTGAAGGCCGCGTAGCGGATTTGTGCCTCAAAGGTTCCTTCCAGCCCGCGCGCCATCTGATAAATAATCATTGCAATGGTCGCGATGCCGAGCAGGCTCAGGAACACACGCACCTGCGTATCCTGCAGGAACGGCATGGCCTTGCCGCGAAACGCCTGGATGTACAGAACGAATGGCAGGCTGCCTGCAATCATCCCCGCAATAATGATGTAGTGGATGAGCGCACTATCAAAATGACCGACCGAAGCGTCCCGGGTCGAATAGCCCCCGGTGGCGATGGTCGTCATGGCGTGATTGATGCCGTCAAAAAAGCTCATGCCCGCAGCCCAAAGGGCAAACGCGGTCGCGACCGTAAAGATCACATACACAGTGGTGATGGTGCCTGCGAGGCCTGCCGCACTGGGCAGCACTTTTTCTGGCGTATCAAACGCTTCAACCTTAAAGAGCTGCATGCCACCAACCTGAAGGATCGGCAGAATGCTCACCGCCATAACGATGATCCCGATTCCGCCAAGCCATTGCAGCAGTGACCGCCAGAGCAAAAGGCCCGGCGCAACGGTATCAAGCCCTACGATGATGGTTGATCCGGTTGTCGTCAGCCCGGACATGCTTTCAAAGAAAGCGTCCGTGTAGGAGAGGTTGAGTTCGGAGAAGGCAAAGGGCAGGGCACCGAAGATGACCAGCGACATCCATACTACCGGCACCAGCACGAAGGCCTGCTTGAGGGTCATGTCCCCGGCGCTGCCCCAATTCATCAGGGCAAAGGTGACACCAAAGAATGTGGTCACCACGGCTGAGGCCAGGAACACCCGCCAGTCCGGATTGGAGACAGCCGCATCGTAAAGCGCAGGCAGCACCATCGCGATGCCCAGCGTTACGAGCAGAATGCACACCACCAGAAAAATTGGCCGCGCGTCAAACAGCGCCAAGGGCGTGCTCCCCTATCGGCATCGCGAATGAATCAATCAGTGACAGGAGTTTAGTGTGCTAGAGGTGAAATACGCTAGTTGACGCTTTTGAAATCGTGCGGGCTATCAAGCGAGAATGCGGGAATGGTCACGTCGAAGCGTTCCCCTGCACCCGACAGCATCCCGTAAGTGCCACTCATGATGCCAGATGGTGTTGGGAGCGGTGCACCGGATGTGTACTCAAAGCATTCACCGGGCTCGATCACCGGCTGTTCACCGACAACACCGTCGCCGCGCACTTCCTGCACTCGACCAAGCGCATCAGTGATACGCCAGTAGCGGTCCTGCAGCTGAACGCTTTCGCCACCTTCGTTTTCTATCTCAACTTCATAGGCCCACACATAGTGGTCCTCCGAAGGTTCAGACTGGTCATCAAGATAGACCGGACGCACCCGCACGCGGATGTTGCGGGTCAGCGCATCATAGAAGAAGTCGTCTTCAATCATGTCACCATCCATGTCCGCCTGAGCGAATTCCATGAAAATCGGGTCCGCCATACTTAAGCGCGTCCTTATTAAACTACTCTATTGCAATTGGCTTCAGGCTGCATCCAGCCCGAAACCAATATCGTCTGTCAGGTCCGCAGCGTCTTCGAGGCCCACGGACAGTCTCAGCATTGCATCTGAGATGCCAAGTTCTGCACGGGCTTCAGGTGTCAGCCGCTGGTGTGTCGTCGTCGCTGGGTGCGTGATGAGGCTTTTCGCATCCCCGAGATTGTTGCTTATCTTGATCACACCAAGCTGATTTGCCAGACGGAAGGCCGCTTCCTTACCGCCCTTAACCTCAAAAGCAATCATGTTGCCGGGCAGTTTCATCTGCGCAGCCGCCAGATTGTGCTGCGGATGATCAGACCGTCCAGGATAGATCACGCGGGTAATCTTCTCCTGCGCGCCGAGAAAATCGGCAACGGCAATCGCGTTCTCACAGTGGCGCTGCACCCGCAAATCCAGTGTCTCCAGGCTCTTAAGCATGACCCAGGCGTTGAAGGGGCTCAGCGCCGGCCCCGTCTGCCGCAAGAAGTTTGCCAGATGGTCGGTGACGAATTCATCAGACCCCAGAACCACACCGCCAAGGCACCGGCCCTGCCCGTCAATGTGCTTTGTGGCGGAATAAACCACTACATCTGCGCCAAATTCCATGGGTTTCTGCAAAACTGGCGTGGCAAACACATTGTCCACAACCAGCCGCGCCCCCGCGTCGTGGGCAATATCGGCCACCGCTTTCAGGTCGATGATGTCCAAAGTGGGATTGGTGGGTGTTTCGAGAAAGAACACTTTTGTGTTTGGCCGACGCGCCTCACGCCATTGGTTAAGATCGCAGCCATCCACCAGGGTGCTTTCCACGCCAAAGCGCGGCAGCAGCTCTTCAACAATGTAGCGGCAGGAGCCGAACAGCGCCCGGGCAGCAACCACATGGTCGCCGGCGCTCAACTGGCACAGCATCGAGGCGGTCACAGCAGCCATGCCCGTTGCTGTGGCGCGGGCAGCTTCAGCACCTTCAAGCGCAATCATGCGCTCTTCAAACATCTGAACCGTCGGATTGGAGAAGCGCGAATAGATAAAGCCGTCATTCTCGCCCTTGAAACGGGCTTCCGCCTGTTCGGCGCTGTCATAGACATAGCCGGAGGTCAGATACATTGCTTCGGAGGTTTCGCCGAAGGGGGACCGTTGGGTCCCGCCATGCACCATTTCGGTCTGTGGACGCAGCTTGCGGTCTGACACTTTGCTGTTCTTGCTATCGCTTGTTGGCTCGCCCATGGGGCCTTCTCCTTCAAACGCCCAAAAGAAAACCCGGCCTGTTTTCGCCTCCGCCAGCAGGCAGATCAAAAACACAAAAGGCCGGGGGGCGCCCGTCCGACCTTTTAGCGCTGTTGTTTAACGTGGCCGCAAGCCGGTCGGCTCAAATCACCACGGGATGCCTTGAACGGCCCCGATGGACCTTTCAGACGAAGCGAGTCATACGCCGCTGTGCAGGTAGGGTCAAGCAGCCCTGAATCGGTCTATGATGCGGACCAATCTGAACGCGAAAGACGCTCCGCCCATGACTGCTGCTGCCCAAAACGCACCAAATACCGGCATCCACGATGATCAGCGAGACGGCATACTGCCCGCCGCCGAAATCGCCGCCCTGTGGCAGGCGGGGGTGATCCGTGCCGATCATCCCCCGGCAGACAAGCAGATTCAGCCCGCGAGCCTTGACCTGCGGTTGGGTGAAAAGGCCTATCGTGTCCGCGCCAGCTTCCTGCCCGGTCATGGCGAGCCGGTGTCGCACAAGCTTGAGACCCTCAAGCTGCACGAAATTGATCTGCGTGAAGGTGCGGTGCTGGAAACCGGCTGCGTTTATCTCGTGCCCTTGCTTGAGAGCCTGGCCCTGCCGGACACGCTGACGGCAGCAGCCAATCCTAAAAGCTCAACAGGTCGCCTTGATGTCTTTACCCGCGTCATCGTCGACGGCGGCATCGAATTTGATCAGATACCGGCAGGCTATGAAGGGCCGCTCTACGCAGAAATCAGCCCACGGACGTTTTCCATCCTTGTGCGTACCGGTTCCCGCCTGTCGCAGCTGCGACTGCGCCGGGGTGATGCAACTGTTGCACCCGATGACATGCTGCGCCTCCAGGCTGACGCAGGTCTCATCACTGGAACATCTGACGCGGGCGTTGCGCCGATAAATGACGCCCGCGGTATCACGCTGAGTGTTGATCTGCGCGGCGACGACGACACCGGGTTGATCGGCTACCGCGCCAAACGTCACTCAGGCCTTGTCGATGTGGACAAGGTCGGCGCCTATGACGTGCTCGACTATTGGGACCCGGTCCATGTGCGGGGAGACGCGCGCATTATTCTGGACCCGGATGAGTTTTACATTCTCGCCAGCCGGGAGGCGGTGCAGATACCCGCGGACTATGCCGCCGAGATGGTGCCATATGACCCGCTGGTAGGTGAGTTCCGTGTCCACTATGCCGGCTTCTTTGATCCTGGCTTTGGCGCCGCAGAAGCCCATGGCGCCGGTGCCCGTGCGGTGTTGGAAGTGCGCAGCCACGAAGTGCCGTTCATTCTGGAACACGGTCAGACCATTGGTCGTCTCGTCTACGAGCACATGGCAAGCCGGCCGGACGCGCTTTACGGACAGGATCTGGGTTCCAACTATCAGCGTCAGGGCCTCAAGCTTTCCAAACACTTCAAGGCTGGTGGATCACCAGCGTGATACGGCTTGCTGCAGCATTGCTTGGCGGTGCGGTTGCGCTGGTGACAGCGCAGCTTGTCGGCACGGCCATCATGCAGGCGATGGGCATTCCCGTCCCCGGAGCCGTTGCCGGCCTTATCCTGATGCTCGTGGCCTTGGCGATGGCGGGCGGTGTGCCCGAAGGTCTGGGCAAATTGTCTGATCTGTTGCTGCGCCATCTCAACCTCTTCTTTGTGCCTGCGGGTGTTGGCCTCATGGCGCATCTGGGGTTGCTTGCCCGTGACGGCGGTCCATTGATGATCGCAATCGTCGTGAGCACTCTTGCCGGGCTGGTAGTGGCAGGTGTCGTTTTCATGTGGGCCAAAAGACGAACGCAGAGCGCGTCATGAGTGCGCTTGTCTGGCTTGGCATCACCATCGCTGCCTATCTGGGTGCCCTTGCCGTCGCCCGCCGCGTGAATGGCCACCCGCTTGCCAACCCGGTGCTGGTGGCATCCATTCCCGTCATCCTGGCAATGCTCGCGACGGACACACCGCATGAGGTTTATCAGGAAGGCGGCGTGTGGCTTCTTGCTCTGCTGGGACCAGCAACCGTCGCCTTGGCAGTTCCATTGTTCCGTAATTGGCCAAAGGTGCGCGCCGCCGCGGGGCCGTTGTTTCTCGCAATCGGCGCCGGGTCCATAGCGGCTGTCTCAACCGCACTGATTACAGCCTGGGCCCTGGGTGCCGAAACACAGACACTCCTGTCCCTTGCACCCAAATCCGTCACGACACCCATCGCTATGGGCATAGCCCAGACCACAAATGGTCTGCCATTGCTGGCGGCCGCCATCGTCATCGTCACCGGTGTCATTGGTGCAATCATTGGCCCATGGTTGCTCAATCGAATGGGTATCACCGACGCCAAGGCCCACGGTGTCGCGCTTGGCACGGCTGCTCACGGCATCGGTACGGCGCGGGCGTTTCAGGAGGACGAGGAGACCGGGACATTCTCCGGCGTGGCCATGGGTGTGAACGGCATTGCTACAGCGCTGCTTCTGCCATGGCTGCTGATCTGGCTTTTCGGCTGAACGTTCTTGTCAGTAAGCCTTGTGTTGGACTAACGTCCGCGTCCGTCTTCAACGGTGCAAAAGCGGGTGTAGCTCAATGGTAGAGCAGCAGCTTCCCAAGCTGACGACGAGAGTTCGATTCTCTTCACCCGCTCCATGGTCTTGCAAAGCAAAACGACCAAGGGTGTGAGGGCAGCCCACAGCCTGCACCTTCACACCCCTGAAATTCTCCTAACTGATCTCTCAGACGTCTCGGGTCACTCGACGTGAGTAATCAGAGTATCCTGTGACTTGCGGACCTTTGCCATCGGCAAGAGCCAATCACCTGTCGGATCACGATAGCCCAGCGGCAGAAGAACGACCGAGCGCAAGCCGCGTTCTCTCAGGCCCAGAATCTTGTCGACCGTATCTGGATCAAAGCCTTCCATCGGAGTGCTGTCGACTTCCTGCTCAGCTGCCGCGATGAGCGCAAATCCCAACGCGATGTAAGCCTGGCGTGCGGCATGGGCATAGTTGACCTCTGCATCCCGCGGGACATAGCTCGCTTTCAGGTTGCCGTAATACTCGTGGATCAGCGGAATTTCACCGCGTGCCTGCACATTCAGGCTCGTCACTTCGTCGATACGCTCATTCGTGTAGTTGTCCCATGCCGCGAACACCAGAAGATGTGACCCATCGGTAATGGGGGACTGGTCGCTCGCCGCTTCACGGATGTCAGCCAGAACATCCGGGTTTTTGACGACAATCACCTCAAACGGCTGCGTACCGCTTGATGTTGGCGCCATGCGGATGGCTTCCAGAATGGCATCAACTTTGTCCTGCGGCACGGTCTTGGCCGGGTCCATTTTCTTTGTGGCATACCGCCAGTTCAAAAGGTCCATAAGG
>JBCBUN010000097.1:0-6634 GCA_039818145.1 Pseudomonadota bacterium | reverse complement strand
GCCGATCTTGTCGTCGAGCCAGCCGCCCAGAAAAGCACCCGCTGCAGCAAAGATCGACAGGATGATACCGAACAGCCCAAGCGTCATGATCTCCCAGCCAAAGATACCCGCCGCGTAAATGCCACCAAACGCGAAGATGGCGGACAGGCCATCGAAGTAGAGCATGCGTGCAAGCAGATAGAGCGCAATGTTGCGGAAGCGGCGCAGGTGACCCAGCGTGGTCTTGAGCTGCACAAGACCCTGGCGCACGGCTGCACCCGCCCTGACACCCGTCGCCGGCGCATCCGGCGTGAACACGAAAAGCGGGATCACAAAGATCGCAAACCAGATCGCAACCATGGGTCCTGAAAACCTGTCCGCCTCGGACATGGCCGGGTCCAGACCAAACAGCGGCGGCAGGCCCAGCATGGTGAGGCCCGTCTCACGGTCTGCCGCCAGAAAGAACAGCACGATGATCAGCGCGAGCAGGCCGCCCACATAGCCGATGCCCCAGCCAAACCCTGACAACGTGCCCATGCGCCCGGAGGACACAAGCGACGGCAACATGGCGTTATTGAAAACAACGGCGATTTCCATGGTGATGGCCGCGCACGCCACCGCCACCATGATGGGCCCGGGGTTGATCGCCCCTTCACCCGGCAGGGCAAACCACAGGCAGGAGACCGAAACACAAAAGCCGATGCCGCATGCGGCCAGCCACGGCTTGCGGCGCCCCGCCTGGTCGGCAATGGAGCCGACGATAGGGGAGATAACGGCAATTGCCAGCCCGGCATAGCCTAGGGCCTGACCCCACAGCGCCTGGCCCAGCGTGGCATCACCCACATAGGTGGCGGCAAAGTAGGGCGCAAAAATGAAAGTGGTGATGAGCGCGAAGTAAGGCTGGTTGGCCCAGTCAAACAACGCCCAGGAGACCTGCCCGCGACGCGGCGCAACCGGGCCACCTATGGCACTTGTGACGCCTGTTGCAGCAGCGCCGGTATCTACACTCATACTCATCCCCCTGAACTCGGTGGGGACTCTAGCAGGCGCAGGGGTCCGGTCTACCCTGTTGACGCATCATTGATGAGCGGTAGCTGAGCGATGCTCCATCGCATCCACAAGCAGGCCAAGTGTGGTCAGGGCGCGCGTTTTCCAGTCACTCATATCCACCAGACCGGATACCTCGTGCTGACGCAGGCTGACATAGCCATGCAGCAAGGCCCAGGTCTGCACCGCGGCGTCCTGTTCCTCCTTGTGGGTGGCGCTATCGGGAAGCAGCTTGGCCACATGCCGCAACATCGTGTTGAAGGCCTTGGCGCCAACCAGTTCAGCCTCGTGGGAGGGCACAAACTCCGCATCCCGTTCGCCGAAGATCAGGCGGTAGTGGGCGGCGTGACTTTCGGCCATGTCCAGATATTGCCGGGCAGCACGCATGATGGTGTCTCGGGCGGAGAGATCGGCATCGGCAACGGTCATGCTCTCGATGACCATGTTGAAGCCTTCGATATAGAGCGCATCCAGAATGCCCTGCTTACCCTGGAAGTGGCTGTAGATGCCGATGGTCGATATCCCGGCCCTTGCCGCAATGGCGCGAACGCTGAGCGACTTGATGCCACCTTCGAGAAATATGTCAGACGCCGCAGCCAGAATATTGGCCTTGGGATTTTCTGGATTTTGAAGCGTAGCCTGGGTTTTTCTTGCTGTTTTGCCGCTCATGACAATTGTCGACCTTGAAAATGGGGAGCCGGCGCTTGA
Source organism: Pseudomonadota bacterium (assembly GCA_039818145.1). Lineage (GTDB taxonomy): Bacteria > Pseudomonadota > Alphaproteobacteria > CGMCC-115125 > CGMCC-115125 > Pyruvatibacter. The sequence continues at coordinate 4,900 of JBCBUN010000097.1, read as the reverse complement.
CACACCATAACACTGTTATTAGATATCCGCCCAGAACATAACAGCGTTATATTAAAGATCAAACGGAAATCACTTGAACCCTGCTAGGGCTCATAAACATCACGAGGGTGAATGGTCATGACCGAGGTACTGGAAACGGATTATCTGATCGTCGGCGCAGGTGCCATGGGCATGGCTTTCGCGGACACACTGATCAGCGAAACCGACGCACGCGTGCTGATGGTGGACGGGCACGCCAAACCCGGTGGTCACTGGAATGACGCCTATCCTTTTGTCACGCTTCACCAGCCGGCAGCCTTTTACGGTGTGGCATCACGCGAGCTATCCAGCGGTCAGAAGGACCAGGTCGGCCTCAACAAGGGCATGTACGACCTGTCTTCGGGTGCCGACGTGAACTCCTATTTTGATGATGTGATGCGGCACCAGTTCCTGCCGACCGGGCGCGTGCAGTATTTCCCCATGTGCCACTACACCGGCGACATGGACACCACGCATACCTTCCATTCCATCGCCAGCGGCAAGGAGTACGAGGTGAAGGTCACAAAGAAGATCGTCAATGCGACGTACCTGAAAAACTCCGTCCCCTCGACCCACACGCCGAACTTTGATGTCGCCGACGGCGTAACCTTCATGCCGCTCAATGACCTGCCGAAGATTACTGAAACACCGGACAGCTATGTGGTGATCGGTGGCGGCAAGACCGGCATTGATGCCTGCCTGTGGCTGCTCGAAACAGGTGTATCACCGGACCAGATCTGCTGGATCAAGTCACGCGATGCCTGGTTGCTCAATCGTCTCAATACGCAGCCCACAGCGGAATTCTTCATGCACACCATGGGTGCACAGGCCGCGCAGATGGAATCCATTGCAGGCGCCAAGGACATGGACGACATGTTCGATCGTCTCGAGGAGTCCGGCTACTTCGTACGCCTCGACAAGGACGTGCGCCCGTCCATGTTCCACGGCGCGACGATCAGCATGCTTGAGCTCGAAGCCCTGCGCAGCATCAAGAACATTGTACGGCTTGGCCGCGTCCAGAGTGTCAGCCAGACCGAGATCGTGCTCGACAAGGGCACAATCCCCACTAGCGCTAACGCGGTGCACGTGGATTGCTCGGCAAGGGCCGTCGACAACCGCGAAACGACACCGGTCTTCAACGGCCATGTCATCACGCCCCAGTTTGTACGTTCCTATCAGCCACTGTTCAGCGCCTCTCTCATCGCGCATACAGAAGCCACCTATGGCGATGACGAAGAGCTGAAGAATCAGATTTGCGGTGTCGTTCCCCTGCCTGACACCACCGACGATTTTGTACGCTTCACATTCGCGGCCATGATGAACCAGTACACCTGGTCCACCCACGAAGAGATCGGCGAATGGCTTATGACCAACCGCCTGGACGGCTTCAGCAAGACGGTGGCGGAAGTGTCAAAGGACGACGAAGAGAAAATGGCCATCCTGGATCGGATGCGCAAAGCAGCCGTTCCCGCCGTCACGCGCCTTGGCGAATTCCTGGCTGAAATCGAAAAGAAGGCCGCCGCCTGACACACCCGAACAAGGCCTCAAAAGCTCTTTTCGTGGCGACATCACGGGATTCCGACACGCCTGACGCCTAGCGCTCGCATTTAGCAGCGCAGGCGGTTAGGTTTGCCGGTAATCCCGCGCATGTGCTGCGCGCACCACGAACAGCGTATCGAAAAGAGGCCGCCCCCATGAGCACCCAACAGAAATCAGATCTGCGAAACGACTGGACCCGCGACGAGGTCAATGACCTGTTCGCCATGCCGTTCAACGATCTGCTGTTTGCGGCCCAGACGGCCCACCGCCGCTATTTCGACCCCAATGAAGTGCAGCAGTCAGAACTGCTGTCCATCAAGACCGGGGGCTGCCCTGAGGACTGCGGCTATTGCTCCCAGTCCGCCAAGTTTGAGACCGGCCTCAAGGCCTCCAAACTGATGGAAGTCGAAAAGGTGCTGGCCGAAGCCCGCAAGGCCAAGGAGCGCGGTGCGACCCGCTACTGCATGGGCGCTGCCTGGCGCTCCCCCAAGGACCGCGACCTTGATGCTGTGTGCGCCATGGTGGAGGGCGTCAAGGACATGGGCATGGAAGCCTGCGTGACCCTTGGCATGCTCGATGCCATGCAGGCCAAGCGCCTGCGCGATGCGGGCCTCGACTACTACAACCACAACATCGATACCGGCCGCGAGTACTACAAAGACATCATCACAACACGCACCTTCGATGATCGCATCGACACGCTGGCCCATGTGCGTGACGCAGGCATTCACGTGTGCTCCGGCGGCATCATCGGCATGGGCGAGGAAAAGAAAGACCGCGCCGACATGCTGATGGAGCTGGCCAATCTTCCGGAACACCCTGAAAGCGTGCCCATCAACTCGCTGATGAAAGTCGGTGGCACACCTCTGGGTGAGGTAGAAGACCTGGACCCGCTCGACTTTGTGCGCACCATCGCGGTCGCCAAGATCATGATGCCCGCCTCCATGGTGCGTCTGTCAGCAGGCCGCGAACACATGTCTGATGAACTTCAGGCCCTGTGCTTCCTGGCCGGTGCCAACTCTATCTTCATCGGTGACAAGCTGCTCACTACGGATAACCCGGGCGAAGACCACGACAAGGCGCTTCTGGCGCGCCTCGGCATGAAGCCCATGGCAGCGCACACCGCAGCACCCGAAGTGAAGCCAGAACACATCGTTCCATCGCACGCCGCGGAATAACCCTCGAGACATGTGATGGTCGCCTACTTTCAGCCGGACTATTACGCCTTCCGGGATCAGTTCCGCGACCTGGCGACACGGCGCGGCATTGCGCTTGCGGCACATAAGCTGAAAGCCAAGGGTCCTGGCGACCGCGACCTGACCATCGACACGGCCTATCTGGGCCCGGAGATCACCGACACATCCGGCCCGGCCCGTGTCTTTGCGGTGAGCTGCGGCACCCATGGCACAGAAGGCCCGTCCGGTTCCGCCGTGCAGGCACAGTTCCTCAACGACATGCTGGACGATCTGACGCTACCGGATGACGGGGCGATCCTGCTCGTGCACGCCCACAACCCCTATGGCTTTGCCTGGGTGCGGCGACAGAACGAAGACAATGTGGATATCAACCGCAACTTCCTCGAGCCCGATGACCCGCGACCGACATCGCAGAACTATCGCGACGTCTACGACATCCTCAATCCAACCGAGCTAACCGACGAAGCACCCGCGGAATTTGTCGAGAAGGCGTGGGCGCTGGTCGACAAGCATGGCATGGCCTGGGTGCAGCAGGCATTCACCGAAGGTCAGTACGAATTTCCCCGTGGGGTCTATTACGGCGGCGCAGAGCGCGTTGAATCAAACCAGCTCCTGTCAGGCATCTATGGCGATATACTGCGTCATGCGAAAGAAGCCGTGCTGATCGACATGCACACCGGTGCCGGTGACTACGCCACCTATGAAGCCCTGTCGCGCCACGACATCGGCACCCCCGGATACATATGGCTGTGCGAGGCGCTGGGCGCAGAGAACGTCAAGTTCCCCGCCGGTGAAGACAGCGTGATGACGCCCACCCAGGGCAATGTGACGGCCGGCATCTGCAAGGAAAATCCGCATGCGGACATTCGCGCGTTTTCCTGCGAGATCGGTACCTTTGAAGGTGCCCGCATGATCCTGGCGGAGCGCGCCGAAGGCTGGCTCTGGGCCCACGGTGATCGCGACAGCGAACAGGGCCAGGCGATTGTCGCCGAGGTAGGAGAATGCTCGAACCCGGCAGACCCTGAATGGCGCAAAAAGGTCTTGGGCATCGGTGACGAAGTCATCACCGCGTGTTGGACGAAACTGTTTTCCTGAAGCCGTACCCCGAACTACTTGGACGTTGCCTCATCGGGCGTATCCACAGCATCATCAACGGCCTTTTGCCATCCGGATTGCTTTAGTGCCCGACGAACCCACCAGGCAAAGACAATCCACAGCGCGATGATACCGGCCATCAACGCCAGGTCCATCGGGTCACGGCTGGCAAGAAACTCACCCAGGCTCGCGCCCACATAGGCGACCACCGCCACCTTGGGAATGGTGCCAAGGCCTGTGCCGATGAGGAACTTTGCAAAACTCACATGGCTGGCGCCAAACGCCATGTTGAGTATGACGAAGGGCATGGTCGGTACAACGCGGCTGACAGCACTGGCCAGGATGCCGTGACGTCCAAGCGCCTCACTGATGGCGTTGACGCGAACACCGGCAAAGCGGCGTAACGCCTGTGCGCCGGAGAAGTGACCGGCCCAGTAAAAGACCGATGAACTGACAAGTGTGGCGCCCCATGCATAGGCAAAGCCAAGCCACGGACCGAAGACGACAATGGCCGCAGCCTGCAACAGGAACTGCGGTGCCCCAAGTGCGCCGAGCCCTACATACACCAGGATGACCGCAAGCGGTGCGAGGACGGGATCATCGACGCTCGCAATCATCGACGCCACATCGCCCTCGCCTTCAAGAGCAAGCCAGGCGCTGCCGAACAGTATGAGGGTGAGCGCTGTACCAAACGCAAAGAACGCAAGGCCGATGACCATGACGGCCCGGCTGTCGAGCGCCCTCAACCGCGCCTTGATGCGTTCAGCAAGTGGCATGGTCTGCCAGAACTCCGATTAGTCCGCCCGAAGACTGTCGTGGATGGTGTCAGGCCGGGAGATACGCCGCTGCAGCCACATGACACCGGCAATATCGAAGATGCTGACAAACAGACGATCCAGCGTGCCGTATTTCGACGTCCCGTGCTCGCGGAAGCGGTGCTGCACATCGTGATTGATCACTCGGTAGCCGTGCCGCTGCATGAGCGCCGGCAGGAACCGGTGCATGTGATTGAAGTAGGGCAGCTCCATGAAGGCATCGCGTGGAAACAGTTT
>JBCBUN010000096.1:0-6655 GCA_039818145.1 Pseudomonadota bacterium | reverse complement strand
CGACGAAGAGATCGGTGGCGGCACAGGTGCCGCCGGGGTCGTTGAGTACCTGCAAGGGCAGGGTGTGCAGCTTGCATCATGGCGATGATGGCGCCCTTATTGTCCAGTGCGCCGCGCCCCCAGACATGGCCATCTTCAATGACGCCTGCGAACGGATCCTGCTTCCACAACTCTTCCGTACCGGGAATAACCGGCACCACGTCATAATGCGCGGTCAGCAACACCGGCTTGACGCTGGTGTTCTTGCCTTCCCACTTCATCAGGATGGTCTGCTCAGCAATGAGCGTCCGGACCATGGCCGCATGGGCTGCGGGATAGGTCTGTTCAAACCACGCGATGAACGCGTCGAATGCCTGACGGTCGCCAGGCTGCGGGTCCTGTCGCGAGATGGTCTTGAACCGCATCGCTTCTGACAGGCGCTGCGCCAGCACATCCGGGTCCGGGCTGTGGGTGACGAGCTCGCGTTGCTCCAGCGCGGGTGGGGTGTAGAGGAAAGTTCGGATCAGAACCACCGCCACCAGCAGGATAAGCAGGGCTACTACGCCAAGGAGCACACGTTTCATTTTTATTTGTCCGGTTTGTTGCCACAGGTATCCGGCACCCTAGCAACTGACCGGACGGGACAAAACCAATTTGGCCCTCTCCTTGGCCAGAGGGTCCGTTTTGCTTTAGAACTGACCCATCAGCCTTTTGATGGAGCCCGAGCGAATGATTTCCCTTACCCGCGAAAATGACGTTTTCACCCTCACCATGGATGCGGGCGAGAACCGCTGGAACACGACCTTTGTGCGCGACATCGACAAGGCTCTGGACGAGGTCGAGGCCTCTACCGGCCCTGCGGCATTGGTCACAAGGTCAACCGACGAAAAGTTCTTTTCCAACGGGCTGGATCTTGAGTGGCGGCAGGACCCTGCTGCCCACCCGGAAGGCGGCGACGCAGAGGCGTTCGGCGCGGAATTCATGGCACTGATGGGTCGCTTCATCACGCTGCCGGTTCCCACGATCTGCGCCATCAACGGCCATGCCTTTGGTGCAGGCTTCATGGTGGCCCTGTGCCATGACATCCGCATCATGCGTGAGGATCGCGGGTTCATGTGCGCCAATGAAATGGCCATCGGCTTTCGCATCCCGTCCGCTGAACTTGCCCTGTTCCGCCACAAGCTCTCCGGCAGTGCCTTCTACGAGACCGTGCAATTCTCCCGCCGCTGGGGTGGCCCGGACGGCAAGGCGGCGGGCGTCGTTCAGCACACAGCCAATCTGGAAGACATTCCAGCCCTTGCCAAACAGATCGCAGAACAGTCCGCCCCCCTGGGTGCCAACCGGGAATTGTTTGGCGACCAGAAACAACGACTTTTTGGTGAGGACTCTGTCCTCAACCTGCCTCACGGCGCAGCCTACATGTTGAAAAACTCCGGTGACTTCTCGTAAAGGATCGCCTGCGATCAAGTTTTCTCGCCGCAAGTTTATTTGCTGTTGAACAGGCTGCCCGGCACGCTGCGTCAAATCCATTTGATCCAGCAAAGGGTGCCGCCATGGTCGCGCCAACTACCGCCTGTACCAAGATACGTCCACCGACACGTCGCCTTCTCTTGAGTACCGCGCTGGCCGCAGGGCTTGTTCTGGGGCTTGGCGGGTTCCGCAGCTTCGAAGCGAACTTTGCTCCAAGCTCCGACCTCTGGCCACGCTGGCAGACCCATGATGCGACGAGCACCGCAACCATTGATGCCTCAGCGTGGGATGGTCTGATCAAGGCCTATCTACGGCCAGATCCCGACGGGGTGGATGTCTTTGACTATGCCGCTGTCACCGCCGCTGACCGATCCGTATTGCAGAGCTTCCTTGCTGAGATGGCGACGCTGCCAATCAGTACTTACAGCCGGCCGGAGCAGATGGCGTACTGGCTGAACCTCTACAACGCCCTCACCGTCGAGGTCATTCTTGAGCATTATCCGGTCAAGAGTATACGTGACATCGACACGTCGCCGGGTTGGTTTGCAGATGGACCGTGGGACCAGAAACTGATCCGCGTTGAGAACGAAGACCTGACGCTCAACGACATCGAGCACCGCATCCTGCGGCCGATCTGGCAGGACGCGCGCATTCACTACGGGGTCAACTGCGCCTCCATCGGATGCCCGGACCTGCAGCTTGATGCCTTTACCGGGGCCAATCTTGAAGCCCAGCTTGAGGCGGCTGCCCGTGACTACATAAATGATGACCGCGGTGTGTCCATTTCCGGCGACGAAATACAGGTGTCGAGCATCTATGACTGGTTCTTTGAGGACTTTGGCGGCACGGAAGACACTCTGATGGCGCATCTGATCCAGTACGCGGAACCGCAACTCGCCAGTCAGCTGCAAGCGATCGGTACGCTTCACGATTCAGACTATGACTGGCGGTTGAATGCACCAGAGATTTTAGCAGCAGCGCGATAACGCCTAGCCGTCAGCAGTGCGTCGGCGCTCTGAGTCATATACCCAGGCAATCAACCGACCGTTTGACATCCCGGCATAGTAAAGCCCGTGGACCAGCAACCAGTGCATGAAGATCGCAACCGGGTGGCGGTCTTTGAACCGGCGCGAGGACGTGACAACCGGTGGTTCCTCAACACAGACAGTGCCGCCGTGGCGTTCCATTCTCAGCCGCAAGTCAAAGTCTTCCATCACCGGCATGGGACGAATGCCGCCAAGTTCCCGATACATGTCTCGACGGATGAAGATCACGCTGTCGCCATAGTAAAGCCCGTGCCCACGGAACCAAGCGTAAAAGCCAGTCAGCCATTCCGCAAAACGTGTGCCGCCGTCAAAGACAAGTCGGAAGTTGCCGCCAATTGTCTCGGGATCTTCTGTTTCCCGGCGCAATGCAGCAAAGGCCCCTTCAGGCCATCGCGTATCGGCATGGAGCAGCACCAGAGTATCGCCCCGCGCCGCCGCCGCGCCGTGTGCCAGCTGGCTGCCACGTCCTCTGGGAGCCTGTAGAACGCGGGCGCCGGATGCAGCGGCGAGAGCTGCCGTGTCGTCGGCACTGCCACCATCCACGACAATGACTTCGCAGTCCGGGTCATCGACACGCACGCGCTCGATAAGTCCGGCAATGCGGGGGGCTTCGTTCAAGGTTGGAATGATGACGGAAAACCGCATGGGCTTATTGCTCCACTGCCGTTTCGGTAAAGCGCAGATCGGAAATGCGCGCGGAACGCAGCCCGCCCAGATCATCGCTATCGCCAGAAATCGCAATGTGTGAGGGTTTGGGAGACTGATGACCAAAGTAGCGTTCGTAGTCGGCGGCAAAGTCCACTGTCTCTTCCGCCCATCCGTCCTCAGACGCTTCCCCTGTCCGCAACACGACGATCATTCCCTGGCTGTTAGCCAGATGTGGATTGATGAATGCAGTCCCGCGGGGCTCTGCACCGCCCCATACATAGGTGATGGCCCGCCCAACGGGCGGATAGCCAAGCAGCGATGCCGCCCAGCCAAACAGGGAGCCACTTTGATCGTCCTTGGGGAACCAGAGATGCAGGGCGACGGGCCGATCATCTTCACCCGGCGTGCGCAGATCGGTATGCACTCCCGCTTCCATGACCTGCCAGCGCCAGGATAGCGTCTGACCCTCCGGCATCACCTCGCGATAGTAGAATGCCACTGAGTTGTTGGAGATGACTTGCATGGTGTCATCATCCTGCCAGCGTATGTCGGACTCAGGCACACCGGGCACGCCCAGAAGCCGCCAGCCATCCTGCTCAATCGCGTGCGCCGATGTGCTCACACCTGCGACGGCAAGGGCTGCAAACAGTGTGAGGCCGGAAAATGCCCACCGCATGGTTGTCTCCGATTACGAAACATTATCGTCTGGAGACAACCTAGAGCGGGACGCGCACAGGCCAGAATAAATCCGGTTCAACTGCCGGTGATCGCCGCGTGACTGCGCCGCTTACAAGGCGTTGTGTGTCAGGCGTTGCGGATCGTCAGGCCACCATCGACGGGAATGGCTACTCCCGTCAGGTAGCTTGCCGCTGGCAGCACGACTGACAGCGTAATGTTGGCCACTTCCTCGGGAATGCCATAGCGGCGCAGGGCCGTACGGCGCTTGGAGAAAATTTCTTTATGCTCGTCCGAGATGCCCGCCGTGATGCCGGTGATGATCGGGCCAGGACAAATACAGTTGGCTGTGATGCCTTCCTTGCCGAACTCCACCGCCATGGCGCGGGTCAGGCCGATGACGCCGGTCTTGGCGGCGACATAGGCTGAGTTCATGGATGTTGCGCCCAGACCTTCGGTAGAGGCCACGTTAACAATGCGGGCGGCGTCAGACTTGCGCAGATGCGGCAGGGCTGCCTGAACCATGCGCTGATGCGACGTGAGCATCACGTTCAAGCTCAGATCCCAACTGTCTTCGTAGCCATCTTCGCCAAGAGGAACGGGTCGTGCGAGGCCGGCATTGTTCACCACAATGTCGATACCGCCGAACGTCTCTGCTGTTGCGGCTGCCACCTGCTTGATCGCATCGGGGTCGCCGACATCCAGCGCCCAGGCCTTGGCGGTCTTGAAGCCGGCAGCTTCAATCTCGGCTACGACGGCGTCACACGCCTCCTGGTTGAGGTCCGTGACGGCGACGTTTGCGCCTTCACGGGCAAAGAGATGGGCCGTGGCGCGACCCATGCCGCTGGCAGCGCCGGTGATGATGGCTGTGCGCCCCGCGATGGAGCGGCTCAAGGGCTGATAAGGGATCATGATGTTTCCTGTGTTTGTTTTTTCGCGTCCACAATAGGCACTTGCGCCCCTTGATCAACAAAGGCGCGCGGGTGACACTTTGGGCGAAACAACAAACGATCAGGAAACGCCTTATGCTTACGCTTCACTTTGCCCCCAATTCCCGCGCCGGCCGCATCATGTGGCTGCTGGAAGAACTTGAGCTGCCCTATGAGCTCAACAAGATGGCTTTTCATCCCAAAGATCTGAAGTCGGACGAGCACCGCGCGCGTCACCCGCTGGGCCGCATCCCGGTTCTCGACGATGGTGACGTCTCGATCTACGAATCCGGCGCCATCGTTGAGTACATTCTGGAACGCCACAAGAATGGCGGCCTGAAGCCTGCCGTAGCCGATGTGATGTATCCGGAGTATCTCCAGTGGTTCCACTATTGTGAAGGTATGGTGATGCCACCGATCAACACGATTGTTGTACACACGCTGCTCCTTCCGGAAGATCGCAGGGACGCAACCGTGCTGGGGCAGGCACAACGTCTGCTGACAAAATCCCTTGCACCGGTGGAAGAAGCGCTTGAAGGCCGTGAGTATCTCATCGGCGATTTCTCCGGCGCTGACATCATGCTTGGTCACTCGATCTTCATGGCCAACCGCATGGGTTGTGTCACAGATGACATGCCCAACCTCAAGGCCTATGTGGCCCGCATTGCTGCCCGGCCGGCCTTCGACAAAGCCATCAACGAGCAATAGTCGTCTGCGTCTGCACACGGGGAATCACATGGCTGATCCAAACAACGCCATTGAGGCTCAGGCCGTGATGCACCACCAGTACTTCCTGGGGCTGCAGCTCATGGTCGCCTCCACCAAAGGGCCGGACATTGTCGGCGATTGGATGTTCCGTCTGTTTCGCCGGCAGCATGAGGAGAAGTTTCTTTCCAGCTTTGAGAAGCTGGGCCTGTCTGACCTCCCCCCTGCGGTCGCCAGCGCGAAGTATCATGTGCTGTCCAATTCCATGGGCGGGGTCAGTGTGGAATACATGGCCGAGAGCGATACCAAGGCCTGGGTGCGATTTCGTTATCCGCGCTGGATGTATGATGGCGCTGCCATCTGCGGCATACCCGTGGAAGCAAGCCGCGGCTTCCTGCGCGGCTGGTACGCACAGAATGGCGTATCGCTTGGCAACCCGCGTCTTGGATTTGTGTGCGTGTCTGAAGACATGACCGGGCAATTCGGATTGTGCGGCTATTTCCGTGAATACGACCACGACCTGACCGAAGAAGACCGGCTCCAGTTTGCGCCGGACGAAACGCCACCGCCCTACAAAGCCGAAGATCAGCCGGCCCCGCCGGACTCTCAATGGTCTGAAGAGCGCCTGGCAAAAGCCAACCGCAACTACGCCATGGAGTACATCCGCAATGGCATGCAGGCGCTTGTGTCGGTGATTGGTGCCGAGGAGGCGCGCGCCCTTTCGACGCGTGCGGCCAGGCTGATCGGGCTGCAGACCTATCAACAGCTGGCTGGCATGGTGGACGGACGCGATGGCGATGCTGCAGACGCTGCGCAGTTCCTCTCAGCCATGTTCACCGGTATGGGCGACACCTGTATGATTGAAGCGACCTCTCCACGGTCCGAGGCCACTCTCCACCACAGCGGCCTTCGTATTGTGCGCGGTCTTGATGATGACGCGCGCGAAGCTCTGCTGGAACCGTGGATTGAGCTGTGGCGCGGTGCGCTCAGCTCCTACCGCATTCGCAAAGAGGTTGATGTCACCCACACAGGCGATAGCCTGTTGTGGACCATTCGAGACATCGCCTGATTTCCGATACCCCCTCACCCGCACACCCCATGCGCAAGGAAACCCAATGAGCCAGAACTTTGTCGTCAGCCGTGCTGATTTGCGTGATGCAAAACTCGCAACCGCCACGCCACTTGAACCGGCAGCAGGTGAGG
>JBCBUN010000095.1:0-6663 GCA_039818145.1 Pseudomonadota bacterium | reverse complement strand
GCCGCAAGTATTCCGATGCGTCGCAAACTCCCCTCGCACCGGAACACCCTTATTCCATACCAAATGCCAGGCAAAAGCGCATTAGCCACATGGCAAATTAGGCAAATAAATTGGGCAAGCGCTGACCATCATCAACGGACAGCAAAAGCCACATCTTGAGGGTGTGCCGGAATGCTTAACAGAGTGTTGCCAGGCGCCGATTGCGCCGACTAAATCGCTGAAAGACTTGCGCTTTCGTCCAGGCCCAGCATCAGGTTGAGGCATTGAACAGCGGCGCCCGATGCACCTTTACCGAGATTGTCCAGTTCCGCCACCAGCAGCGCCTGACCATGGGTGCCTGTGGCGCCGTCATGACCAAACACGTTCAGCCGCATCATGTTGGTTCCGACCAGGTCCTCACCGAACATCTCAGCCGGTGGCTCCGTCGAATCATTTGCAGAAACAGCCACGAAGCGCTCACCTGCATAAAACTCGGTAAACACCTGTTTTATATCAGAAATGCTGGCCGCCTTTGACAGAACCTGAAGCGGCAACGGCACCTGTATCAACATGCCCTGCCGGAATTGCCCGGTTGCTGGAACAAACAGCGGCGCCGCATCCAGACCGGTGAAATGCTGCATTTCCGGCAGGTGTTTGTGCTGAAGCTTCAGGCCATAAAGCCTATGTCCTTCAGTAATATAGGCGTCGTTCTTGTCATTTTCATACCGGTCAATCAGCGCCTTGCCGCCGCCGGAATATCCCGACACGCCAAAGACGGTCGCTGGCCAGTCGCCGGCAATAAGCCCTGGCTCAACCAGAGGCCGTACAAGCCCGATAAATCCGGTTGGATAGCAGCCTGGGACAGCCAGCCGCTTGGTCTTCGCAATGGCGTCACGCTGCCCTTCAGCCATCTCAGGAAACCCATAGGTCCAGCCGTCCAGTGTCCGATGGGCACTGGAGGCGTCCAGAATCCGGGCATTCGGATTTGTGACAAGCGACACGGCCTCCCGCGCCGCATCATCCGGCAGACATAGAATCGACGCGTCGCAGCCATTCAGGAGTTCTGCACGGGCATCAGCATCCTTGCGGCGCTCCGGATCAATCGACACAACCTCAATATCTGCCCGGGCATCCAGCCGGTCGCGGATCTGAAGGCCGGTGGTCCCGGCTTCGCCATCGATGAAAACCGTATGCGCCATGGTGCGCTGCCTTTACGAAAAACCAGAGATCACAAACAAACAGGGAGGCGCGATGTATCACGCCTCCCCGGATTGTCCTAGATGCCTGACGCGGCCTAGCTATGCACTTCGTAGAGGCGTTTCATGAGCGCCGGCGGCTCGAAGTGCTTCCATGTGCCCTTCTTTTGGGCCAAACGATCCGCAATGGCGTAGTAGACCAGCGGATTGACGCCGAGGCCGAAATGGCTGGCGAATACCTCGATGGACTCGCGTTTGCCGCCTGGGCGTTCCCGGCAGGCATCGCCGGCTACAACCGCATCTGTGCTGGAGAAAATGGCTGTCGCAGGCACCGGAATGGGCGCACCGAGCGCTTCTGTACGCTCCCTGTCCTCGATACGGTCCTTGGAGGCCAGGAGGTTCCACATGATGCTAATGGAATTGGCGCGCACGTCCTGAAACGGGCTGCCCATGGTGATAACACCGCGCACCATGTCGGGGTTTTCCCGCGCCGCTTCACGCACGAGGCACCCGCCAAGGCTCCAGCCGACCAGCGATACTTTTTCGCCGGTTCTGTCGGCCAGATCCTTCGCATTGTCCACGATCGCGTCGAGATTGGCCTGCGTGGGCCCATCATTGCGGCCGTTACGCCAGCCGCGGGTGTGATACCCCCGGTTGCGCAGGTAGCGCCGCAGGGGAACTGTCGAGGTGTCGTCTGTCGAAAAGCCCGGCACCACAATCACACCATGGCCGTCGCCATTGGGGGCCCGGTCAAGCGCCGGCCAGGCGGCTGCAAGGGCTGCCCCTTCACCCAGAACACGCATTTCCAGAGGCCAGAGCGTGGGCCGTGGTGGTGCGATGGGACGGTACTTGTAAGGCGCCTCAGGCGAAGCGTGACCAATATCTGACATTCAATGACCCTCATATGGGCGGCTAGACCGCTGAAATTGCTCACCGATCACGGGTTTTGCTGTCAGACGCCGCTTACCCCCTGGCACCCAACATCTTGTGTACGGGTACCTATTAAGCCGCAGCCTGTGCCGTGTCGATGATATCCTTACGGCGACTATGGCCATACGGATCACCAAAAGACCATGCCCTTTCGTGCAGGTGATAGGCCACTGTTTGCACAACCGGCTCAACCAGACCGATGCCCAGCGCAATGACCCAGCTCCCGGTCAGTGCATAGGCCACACCAATCGCCACAATCATGTGCATGACCGAGTAGGTCGCTGTCTTTGTCATCGTTCGGGCCATCTCAGGCGCCCCCTAATTGCGAATTGTTATTAGTTAAATGGATGCCCCTGCCGCTACTTCAAGCCCAAATCGGCATCTTTGGCGGCCCGCTCACCTACTTCAGGGCGGCTTACCAACACGGCCCACCCCGCCTCCTGGTCGCGGATGGAGTCTTGGACATCCGCCAAAAAGAAAGGGCGGTTCCAAAGAACCGCCCTTCCCCATACCTGAAATTGTCTGACGCCTAGCGCTTGGAGAACTGGAAGCTCCGGCGGGCTTTCGCGCGGCCATACTTCTTACGTTCAACAACACGGCTGTCGCGTGTCAGGAAGCCGCCGGCTTTGAGCGTGCGGCGCAGGCCCGGCTCAAACAAGGTGAGTGCCTTGGAAATGCCGTGACGTACAGCGCCCGCCTGACCTGACAGGCCACCACCGGTGACGGTGCACACGATGTCGAACTCAGAGGCACGCTCAGTCACAACAAGCGGCTGATTGACCAGCATCCGCAGCACGGGGCGTGCGAAGTACTTTTCCTGGTCGCGACCGTTCACCGTGATGACGCCGGTGCCGCGCTTGATCCAGACACGGGCAACCGCATCCTTACGCTTGCCGGTGGCATATGAGCGGCCAAGCTCATCAATCTTTGGATCAGGAAGAACCTCAGGTTCTGCGTCAACAACAGGTGCATCTGTAGCTGCAGCTGTCATTGCGTCGCCCAGATCTTCCAGGGACTTGGTTTCTGTTTCTGACATTCTCTAGTCCCTCGGCGTATTCTTGGAGTTCATGGATGCGATATCCAGCACTTCAGGCTGCTGTGCCTCATGCGGATGCTCAGCGCCCGGGTAGATCTTGAGGTTGGACATCTGTGCGCGGGACAGCGGACCGCCCGGCAGCATGCGCTGCACGGCTTTGCGGACGATGTCCTCGGGGTTCTTGCTGGCAAGAATCCGCGTTGGATTGGTTTCCTTGATACCGCCCGGGTGGCCCGTATGACGGTAATAGGTCTTGTCGGTCATCTTCTTGCCGGTCAGCGCAATCTTGCTGGCATTGATAACGACGATGTTGTCACCGCAATCCATGTGCGGCGTGAAAGTGGGCTTGTGCTTGCCGCGAAGGCGCGTCGCGATGATGGTGGCCATACGCCCCACCACAAGGCCTTCAGCGTCGATAAGCACCCACTTCTTCTCAATATTTGAGGGGGTTGCTGTAAAAGTCTTCATTGATCTTTTGGGTATCCTGGTAGGCGCAGCACCATCGGGAGCCGTGCCGGAAAACAAAGCGCCGGACGCGATTGCCCGGCGAAACTTGACAGTGCGCGGTTTATCTAGGACCGCGCGTGTCATGTCAATCGCAGAACGTACGAAAAAGCGCAATAAAACCAAGCGCTTCTACGTGCGGTATTTTAATACCTCAAAAAATTGATCTATCTTCTAATTGATTGAATTGAGGAGCCATTTCCCGTTCAATCAATCAGAGTTAATCAAAGGTTATTGGCATTGCTTGGGGTGGTGCCACGACCTTGCGCGCCGAGGCGTGCGTAACCTGGGGGAAATCACCATGCCGGACGACGGTAGCAATCCGACTGGACCGGGCTCATCGCAGGCCAAACCGACCGATACGCCCACGCAAAAGGCCCCGCCTGCTCCCGCTGCTCCTGCACCTGCTCAGCCAACAGCGGCCCAGCCGGCAGCAGCCCGGCCCGCTTCCCCGCGCCCGCTATCTCAGACGTCCCCGGTGTCCACAAGAGCACCCGCACCGGCAACCCCGGTTGCTGATGGCAAACTTGTGCTCGGCAAGGGCGTGTCGTTGGCGGGCCACGTGACCAATGCTGTCAGCGTCATGGTCGAAGGCGATTTCAGTCAGGCCACCATCGAGGCCGGCGAACTGGTGATCGGCCAGGCCGGACGCATCACCGGTCAGGCCGTTGTGACGAGCGCAGAAGTGCGGGGACATTTCGAAGGCGAGTTGACTGTGCAGGACGAATTGATTGTCCACGAGACAGGGAGTGTCAGCGGCACCATTCGCTATGGTGAGTTTCAGGCAACCCGCGGCGCCCGCCTTGAGGGTGATATCCGCACCATCGGCTCAGAAGCCCCTGCCCGCACGCAGGAGCCTGCCGAACCGGAACCCGCTGTGGTCGAGCCCGAGCCGCCTGCCCCCGAGCCGGACAAACGCAGCATCGGCGGCATGCTCCGACGTAAATAGCGTTTTGCGTCACAGCGGCTTTGGGGGCTGACGCCGTCCCACCGGGGCCTTAGGCTTTCCCGACAAGCATTTGGGAGGATGCCTCATGTCACACGCCGCTGCTGCCGTCTCCGATCCGGTTCTGATCGAACACCTGGACAAGGGTGTCGCCCGCCTGACGCTGAACCGCCCCAAGGCGCGCAACAGCCTGTCGGACGCGCTTATCGCGGACCTGCATGAAGCGGTGACGCGCCTGGGCAAGGACCCCGCCGCCCGCGTCATCATTCTGGACGCCGCCGGCCCCGGCTTTTGTGCTGGCCATGACCTCAAAGAAATGACCGCTCATCGGCAGGATGCGGATGGCGGCCAGGCCTACTTTGAGGATCTGGTGTCGCGCTGCTCAGCCATGATGCAGGCCATCGTGCGTTGCCCAAAACCCGTCATCGCCCGTGTCCACGGCATTGCCACGGCGGCAGGCTGTCAGCTTGTCGCCAGCTGCGACCTTGCACTGGCGAGCAGCGACGCCCACTTTGCAACGCCGGGCGTCAATATCGGTCTGTTCTGTTCAACACCCATGGTGGCGCTGTCGCGCAATGTGTCCCGCAAGCACGCCATGGAAATGCTGTTGCTCGGCGAAATGCTGGATGCCAAGCGCGCCGCCCAGTTCGGGCTGATCAACCACTGCGTTTCCGGTGACATGCTGGACGAGGAAGTAAACGCGTGGGCCAAACGCATTGCGGCCAAGTCCTCCCACACGCTGGCGGTTGGCAAACAGGCCTTCTACGACCAGCTGGAGCATGGCCTCAGCGACGCTTACGAATACGCAGGCCACGTCATGGTGCAAAACATGATGGCGTACGATGCCGAGGAAGGCATCACGGCTTTCATCGAGAAGCGCGACCCGAATTGGGAAGATCGATAACCGCTGCATCGTTCAGCGCTGTTCCCTCGAAGACATCCGCCAGCTGCTTCTGGTTTTCCAGAAAGGCGCTCAACACGCGATCATCAAATATGTCGGGCCCAATGCGTCCCTGACCATTCGACAAAGCCTGGCACACCTCTTCATGAGACATCACTGGCTTGTAGGATCGTTCGCGGCGCAGCGCATCATAAACGTCGCACAGGCTGACGATGCGTGACGCCATGCTGGTCTGATTGTTTCGCAAGCCATAGGGGTAGCCGGAGCCATCTGCATGCTCGTGATGCTCAAGGGCAATCTGGCTGGCCAGCCTCATGAGCGGGAATTTCGCAGTCTGGAGAATCCTAGCGCCGGCGAGAGCATGCCCCTGCATGATCAAGGTCTGCTCCGGCGTCAGGACACCTGACTGGTGCAGGATCGCCGGTGGGATCGACATCTTGCCCACGTCATGAAGCCGCGCGGCAAGGCCGATGGCTTCAGCCTCTTCCGGCGAAGAGCCCATATGGGCCGCCATGTGTTTGGCAAGCAGGCCGACCGTGTGCTCGTGATCAGCCGTGCGCGCATCTGTAGCTGAATGCGCGGCATGGACACACGACAGTGCATCCACATGGGCGGCATTCAAAAGATGGACTGCAGGCATTGTCACCCCTTCCTGCAATAATGATTACAGGACGTGCGTTAAAGCCTTATTACTTTGGGTTGCGTTCAGGTTGTATACCTTGCAACTCATGTCCATGGCCCTTTCGGCAAACTGAGGGATCGTGCCAAAAACACCCATCCGCCTGACTGGACGAGCCCATGACGCCCGGTGTTTAGTGCGTGTCCACAATTCGGGACCATCCAATGCCCACCTATTCAGACGATCTCATCCGCGCTCTTTTCGACGACACCAAGGTCATCGCCCTTGTTGGTGCGAGCCCGAAGGCACATCGCGCAAGCAACGAAGTGATGGGGTTCTTGCTGCGGGAAGGCTTTGACGTCTATCCGGTCAATCCGCTCAAGGTTGGTCAGGAAATTCACGGGCGGACGGTCCTCGCGTCCCTTTCAGATGTCCCCGTCCCCATCGACATGGTGGACGTATTTCGCAACTCAAGCGTTGCCGGTGAGACCGTGGATGAGGCCATTGCCGTCGGTGCCAAATCCGTGTGGATGCAGCTGGGCGTCATTGACG
>JBCBUN010000094.1:0-6681 GCA_039818145.1 Pseudomonadota bacterium | reverse complement strand
CTACTCGACCAACCCGGTGCTCAATTTTCTGGCGCCGGTGTTCAAGCCGTTCATGTATCACTTCCTGAAACAGGATGCGGATATTGCCAACATCATGCAGGAGGGGTTGAAGTTCGACCCACGCCTAATGCTGATCAATGAGTCCGATATTCAGGGCAAATGGTATTTCAGCATGAAGGCTGAATGGGACCGGGCCCGGGTAGAAGGCCGCCCCTTCAAGAACCCTGTTCCCGAAAAAACCGTGTTGCGCTGGCGCAGCTAACGACGACTGCGCATCAGGGTTTCATGTTGGTGCACAGGAAGTCGGCGCCGCGCTGCACAGCCTGCAGGCCCTCTTTCAGTATGGGGTGGAAGGCATGCCACACGTGAACCATGCCGTCCCAGACCTCGAGTTCTGCAGTTGTGCCGCCCCGGCGCATTCCCGCAACAAGGTCACGGGCATCATCCACCAGCACTTCGCGTTCGCCCACCTGAACAAGGCAGGGTGGCAGGCCCGCCAGATTGGCATAGACCGGCGACGCCAGAGGTGTCTTGATGTCTGCACCGTTGAGATAGGCTTTTGCAGAGGCCTGAATGCCTGCCTGGGTGATTGACGGGTCCACTTGCGCGCGTGATGTGTAGCTTGGGCGGTCACACCCCAAATCCGTCCACGGACACAGCAGCACGGCTGCTGAGGGAAGCGGCAGTCCTTCATCGCGAGCTTTCAACATCAACGCCACGGCCAGCCCACCACCGGCGGAGTCGCCACCAAGAGCAATGTTACCTGCTGCAATCCCCTGATCGAGTAACCAGCGGTACACCGTCAGCGCATCATCAACCGGTGCCGGAAAGGGGTTCTCC
This sequence comes from Pseudomonadota bacterium, assembly GCA_039818145.1. Classification (GTDB taxonomy): domain Bacteria; phylum Pseudomonadota; class Alphaproteobacteria; order CGMCC-115125; family CGMCC-115125; genus Pyruvatibacter. The sequence continues at coordinate 5,841 of JBCBUN010000094.1, read as the reverse complement.
GGTGCCAGGCGGTAATTCACGCTCAGGCACCTCATGCCTGCCAGCTGTGCGATCTTGCTTGTGAGATGTCTGTGAGACTTGGCCGAGCCAAAGGCGTAGCCGCCGCCATGAAAATACAGCAGGCACTTATTGCCTTTGATACCCGGTGGCGTCTGCCACTCGCAGGACACGCCTGCAGCGTCAACAGGCGCGATCTCGATATCGGGGCTTGTCGGGAACGTCGTTGCGTTTTCATCGACGATGGCTCGGCGTTCGGCCAGAGAAAGGTCTGCACGCGATGAAGCGCGCTCCTTTATGAAGTCCGAGAGAGTAGCGGCGGTGAGGCGTTCGACGGGTGGCAATGTTGATGCTGTCATGGGCAAAGCCTAACGCAACACCTCGCGTTGGTGCGAATCGTATATCCTTGCCGCCAGACGGTTTTTACTGCCGTTGAAAAATTGGACCCGCTCACCTGTGACCCCGCTTTACTACAGCCGTGCCGCCTTCCGCGCGCTCGCTGCATTGCCGCATTCAGCGCAAAACGCCGTGCGTTCCATGGCGGACATGCTGCGTATGCCCGAGCGGTCACTTGCCCCCATTCGGGCGCTGCCGGGTGGGCTGGAGCGCGATCTGGCACAGGTTGCAGTTGAAGGCGTAGGACGACTGGTGTGCCGAATCACGCAGGACAGAATCGACGTGCTGGCGATTGTGGCGCGTGATCACGAGCTGCCACCCTCTGCCTCCCGGTCAGAGTTTCGGCCCGTTCAGGCTGGCGGTGTTGCATGAGCAAGGAGCAACCGGTCCAGATCATTGAAACACCTCAGGGCGACGCCGCCTTTGCGGCCGTGCCCATTGAAACCTACCGGATGATGGTGCGTGACCTTGAAGCCTATCGCGATCTCAAAACGGGGGTGAGCGAATTGCGGGCCCTGGACGAGGGTGAGGCGGCACTGCCAGCAGACGTAGCGCACCGGATCGCAGATGGCGACAACCCGGTTCGGGTCTGGCGGGAGCATCGCGGCCACAAGGCTGTTGCCTTGGCGCGCATGGCGGGCATCAGCCCGGCCTATCTGTCAGAGATTGAAACCGGCAAGAAGGAAGGCACGTTCAAGACCATGGCGGCTCTGGCGCGCCATCTGGACATCAGCCTTGATGATCTTGCCCCGATGGCGGACGACCAGGACGCAGACAGCCTGCGTCGCGCGGGACGTGAAGCGGCCTTCAAGGCAGAGATTGCGGGCATTCGGGCGTCCATCTCCAGTGGCGCGTTCGACAGCGGCGCGGTGCGCAATGCAGCCGCGCGGCTTGAACGGGACATGGATGCCATGGTGATGGATGGCGCAGAACCCATCTGGGCATCACAGCTGACGGAAGCGCTGGCACAGATTGTTGCGCTGGTGGATCAGGCGGAACAGGACATCGTCGAGACCGCGCGCAGTGCGCAAGCCCGACTGGAAGAAATCATCTCGGTGGATGCGTTTGCGGTTGCGACCAAGACGCGCTCGCGCAAGTCGGTGCCACGAGATGAGGTGATCAATCCCTCAGAAGATGCGCCGGAAGAAACCAAGCCTGTGCCCCAGCAGATTGCCGGGGAATAGATTCCTCTAGGCCGCGGCCATGCGCCCGCCAGCCTTTATGGACGGCTTGGTGGCGCGCACCGTGTCATCCCAATATCGCAGCACCACATCAGCCCTGTCCGTTGCTACGCTGTCAAACAGCGCCGTCAGCCGGTTCACCTCAGCGGCCGTGCGTGACGTGCTGTCGCGATGACTGGCGATGAGCAATGCGAATTGAAGGAATTCCTTGCGCGTCATGCCCAGGGCTTTGGCTGCGACGGCCAGGGCTTCGCCACCTGGATCAGTGACAATGTGAGCCGCTGTCTGCGGGCGGATGTCTGCGTATTTGGCCAACAGGCTGACAACTTTGCGCATGTCGGTGCTGCGTGCGGCGGACAGAAGCTCTTCGCCAAGGCTTGGCCCGTAACGCCGCTGAGGCGCCATCATGCTCAAGGTTCGCATCAATTCCGGGTCGTTGGAAAACGCATCTATGCCTTCATCTATGGCGTCGTTCAGAGCTTCGCGCAGCATCCGCCGGTCAGCGGTAAACCGATTGACGATGTCGAGGCGCAGGGTGGACGATGCCCACCAGAACATGGTGTGGGCCAGCGCGGGGGTGATGTCGTCTCGCGCAACAAGCAGGTCGCACAAGGCGGGCTCTTTTTCACTCAAGTTGACAATCCGCTCGTACCCCGCGGCGGAGAACTGAGCCCCCTTGTTGCGGGCGATCTCGATCAAGGCCTCGGACTCACCGGTGGCAATCAGGGCATCGGTTACCGACGAGGAAAGCTCTTTGCGCTTGGAGGTGGCGACCCAATGGTCGCGACCCTTGGCCTGAATGACATCAACGAGATCGCTGTCTCCCAGTGCGGTTGATTTTTCAAGCAAGGGTCGCGCGACCGAGATGACGTCATGGGCCAGCTTCACGATGACTTCCTGTGGCGCATCGGCGCGGTCTGCCAGACGCGTCGCCAAGCGGGCGCGAAGGTCCACTTCTATGTGGCCGACAAGCTGGGCCAGCATCTGGTCGACAAGCTGGCGCTCCTGCGGTGTCAGCTGGCTTTCGGGCAAAAGGGCAATGTCCGTCAGACGGCGCACAATCAAGGCGCGGGCCTTGCCGGCTTTGTCCTGTGCGAGTGCCACAAGCCCCAGCACTTCTTTTGCTTCCCGTCTCAGGGTCAGATCCTGGCGCTCACTGGCCATGGTCATATCCTTCCTCAAAGTCGCGTGCTTCCTGCACGATGGGGTGAGGATTGCGGACGAGCCTTGAGAAGAAGCCAAAACTGAGCGTGGCATTCGATTTTAGTGAGCGACAGATTTGTCCGGATTTTTAGGGGTGTTTTATGGGGGTCCTCACAAACCCTCGTTTACCGCGTTTTTTGTGCCCCATCGCCCCCGCCAAGCGGTTCTGCTAGGGTCTGCAAAATACATGTAAAAAGAATGCCGATTTGGCATTTGCGGGAGAAAAATCGTGGCACGCGCATATGTAATTCCCATGGTGGCAGCCGTATTTGCACTGACCGTTGCAGGCTGTGCGCATGAACCTGACCGCGACCTTGAGCGGCTGCCGGCCTACCAGGCGGGATATGCGGATGGATGCCGGACCGCACAAAACAGGCAGCGTGGCTTTGCGACAAAAACATTCCGAAATGACGATGCATTTGACCAGAATGCTGCCTATCGGTCCGGCTGGCGCGAGGCTTCCATGAGCTGTGGCGCGTCTGATGGTCTTGGCCGAAACCGCATGTTCGAAGATCAGCAGATCGGCCCCACGCGTCTTTAGGCCAACAAAAGCCGACAGTAAGTGCTTGGCGCTGCGCACCGCATGGCTTTAGGCTTTGCATATGGGGCATTCAAAGCGCGACCAGCACGGCATTGCCGGACTTGTTTTCACCATCGTGACATTCTTCATGCTGCTGGATCTGGCGGCGGCAAAGCCGCGTGTCGAATCCGGCCGGGACCTTTACAATGCCTGCCAACAGGCGGTGAGGGATTTTGAGGCCGGCAAGACGCCGCAAAACTCAGTCGCGATCTATCACTGCAATCACTTTCTGGCCGGGCTGTTTCGGAGCCATCAGGTGATGACACGCAACCGGCTGACAGCCAAGCAGCATTCAAACGAAGACACTGACCGGGTGCAGTGTCTGAAAGTGCCGCAGGCGGCCAGTTTCAAACAGCTGGCCCAGAAAGTCGTCAATCAGGCGGAATGGGAGCCGGCGTTGCTGGATGAACCGGCAACAGAGCTGGCGTTCTCAGCATTCGACGCGCTTAACCCGTGCTGACAACAACGCCGCAGCACATCTAGGCTGCAGTGCTTTGCGGACATTGCGGTGGTGTTGCTCTCACCACGCGCGCATTTGGGACGTGGATCGTGATCTGCGTCCCCTTGCCCAAAGAACTTGCGATGGACATTGCGCCGCCATGCGCCTCGATCATGGCCTTGGCAAGCGGTAATCCAAGGCCGGTACCGGGCTTGGTTCGGCTCATAGCGGTTTCAACCTGCTCGAAGGGTTGAAGAATACGCTCGAGATGATCCGGCGGAATACCAATGCCGGTATCCGAGACAATCACATCAAAACCATCATCCGTCTGAATGGATCGAACGTTTATGGTTCCGCCGACCGGCGTGAACTTGATTGCGTTCGACAGGAGATTGAGCATCACCTGCACGGCCATCTTCTGGTCTGCAAACAGGTGAACACCTGCATCGGCGAGATCAACTTCAAGCGTCAGTCCGGCATCACTAATGGACTGTTTCAGTATCTGCAGCGCTTCGTCCACTGGCTGTGAAGCGGGAAACTCCTCCGCGCACAGCTCCATCTTGCCCGCTTCAATTTTGGCCATATCCAGCAATTCATTGATCAGTCCGAGCAGATGATTGGCGCTCCGATTTACATCCACCACATATTCGCCATATCGGGTCGGGCGCACCGGGCCAAACGGTTCGCTCATCATGAAATCTGTAAAGCCGATGATCGCATTGAGCGGTGTCCGCAGCTCATGACTCATGCTGGCCAGGAACTCGGTCTTTGACCGATTGGCCTGCTCGACACGCTGTCGCTCAATCTCCAGAGCATCCGAGCGTCGTTCGCTAACATCAAGCATCAGTCGCAAAAGGCTGAGTGCGGTCCCAACCCCAACATATTGTCCGTCCTGTGTCACAACAAAGCCGCGCAAGAGCCCGCCGGCCCGCGCCTTGACGATGCGATTGCCGAGATCCTCAAAGGCCATACCCCTGTCAACGATCAGCGGATTGTCATCCATCAATTGAGTGATTGGTCTTTTGCCGTAAAGATCAGGCCCAAGCTGATAGGTGTAGCAAAGCAGGAAGTCCTGACGGTTGACCAATCCCGCAACTTGCGCTCCATCCACAACCGGAATGCACAATGCATCTGGTTCGCGCATAAAAATCTCATAGACGTCATGGCAATTCGTGGACGGCATCACAGGCAATCGCCGTTCGATAAGCTGCTCAAAGTAATTACTCATGGCTCCCATCCTGCTCGCGCAGTGTTGCTCGTCCGCCCCTGAAGGGCCTCTGCAAAAACCACGGAAAAGCTAGGAAAAATCGCTTGCCATTGACTTAAAGATCGGCGCCCAATGCCAATTGACACATAAAATTCATGTGGTCGTCACAGTTGCTCCGCTGCGGGAAAGCGGGCATGAGTGTGGTCTACATATGATGCTCGACATACAAAACATTCTGCTCTTGAAAGCCCTCCTGCGTGAACACTCAGCCTACGGATAACAAGCAAGACGGTGCCGAGCCCGGCCTGTTCGGATTTTACCTTGGTGGTCAGGCGACGTGGTTCAGCAGTGTTGGACTGCAGATGGTTCTGTTCGCCTGGCTGGTGACAGATGTTCTTGATGAGCGGGCGTTTCGGGTTGGTCTGGCACAAACCGCTCTCATGGCACCTTCGCTTCTGTTCATGATTTTTGGAGGGGCCTTCGCTGACCGTAGCGACACGCGCGCGGTTCTTATTCGGCTGCATTGTGCGGCGGCCATTCCACCCCTCGCCCTGGCGTTGATCATCTTTTCAGGCGAGCTCAGATATGAGTGGCTGATTGTGTATGGCCTGATCATGGGGTCCCTCTCAGCCTTTGCCATCCCGGCACGCGACTCTTTGCTTTCTACGATTGCGGTCAGAGCTTTTGGTGACGACATTCAGCGTGCCGTGACCATGGCGTCGGGCGTCCAGTTTCTGGGTCAGCTTGGGGGCATCATTGTTGCCGGTGCAGCTGCTGTGACCGGCGCTCCGGCACTCCTTGCGCTGCAATCCGTCGTGATGTTTTCCGGCGCCTTGAT
>JBCBUN010000093.1:0-6684 GCA_039818145.1 Pseudomonadota bacterium | reverse complement strand
GTCGGGGCAGGATCGCGCACTCTGGATCTGGCCCTGGATCTGGACAGGATCATGATCGGATCTGGATGAGGTGGCGTTAGATCCGGCGAACGTGAATGTCGAGAACCTGAATACGGTATTTGATCTGGCGCGGTGTCATGCCAAGCAGCCTTGCTGCCTTGGCCTGCACCCAGCCTGCTTCTTCCAGTGCAGCGATCACACGCTCGCGCTCATTGAGTTTCGGGTCGTTCCAATCACGCACCTGCCCGCCTGGATTGCCGCTGGCGTTCCCGTCGCTGTTGGCGTTGGCAACCGATGTCCGAGACTGACTGCCGGAATTGTCCGCCTGCAGGAAGTTGGGAAGAGCCGCGGAGCCAGGCGCAGGCCGTCCGTCTCCGATTCCAATGAGTGAGATGACATCGCGATCGATCGTTCCCAACTGGCTCATGATAGCAGCGCGCTCCAGACAATTCTGCAGTTCTCGCACGTTCCCCGGCCAGTTATGGCTCATCAGCAGTCGCACGGCGCTGTCGGTTATATGGAGCGCACGCCCCTGTGCGGCGCCGATGTTGGACAATAAAAACTTCGCCAGCTCCGGAATATCCTCCTTGCGCTCCCTCAGAGGCGGCATATTAAGCGGCATGACGTTCACACGGTAATAAAGGTCATCGCGGAAATCGCCGTTTTCGACGGCAGCTTCTAGATTGCGGTTGGTCGCAGCAATAATGCGTACATCGACCTTCAAAGTGCGGTTCCCACCTACTCTTTCGAATTCCCCCTCCTGCAGGACACGAAGCAGCTTGGACTGGAACGCTGTGCTGATTTCGCCGATCTCATCAAGGAACAGGGTGCCGCCATCGGCCTGCTCAAAGCGCCCCTTACGCATCGTATTGGCGCCGGTGAATGCCCCCTTCTCGTGACCGAACAGTTCCGATTCCAAAAGGTTGTCCGGCAGCGCTGCGCAATTAAGCTTGATGATCTTAGCGTCAGCGCGCGGCGAGTTGTAGTGGATGGCATTGGCAATGAGTTCCTTGCCGGTGCCGGACTCGCCACGGATCAAAACCGTCGTATTCCATTTCGCAACGAGACGGACCTGAGCAAACAGCGCCTTCATTGCCTCAGTCCTGCCGATGATATTGTCGAAACCGTGCTGGTTTCTGACGGCCCGGCGCAGTGTATCGCGTTCCTCGTAGAGTTCCTGGCGCTCCTGTTCTATTGTGCGGGCAATCTGAATACTCTGGCCCAGCAGCATCGCAAACATCGCGACAAACTTCCCGTGCACCTCGACCGGGCTTGGATCGCAGGGTGGCTGGCAGGCAATCACCCCGCACGGCTCGTTGCTCCGCTTGAATATCGGCACCGATATAAATGGCAGTTTAGGATCAAAGGTCGGGAAAATGGAGGCAATGCTCGTCACATTGCCTGACGTGCTCTCGATCATAGGTTTGCCGGTTTTCAGGACCGATGCCAGAGGCGCGCTGCGGGGATCAAGTTGCAGCTTATCGCAAATCGGGCTGCCGTGACCGGGCGACACGAAAGCTGTTAGTTCAGTCCCCTCTTCGTTCAGCAATCCGATAAGACCGCGTTCGAATCTGCCGTTTTCCTGCAGAAACCGCAGAAGATCATTCGCTACGTGTTGCAATTCGAAGGGATGGACGTCTGTTGCATGGTTTAAAAGATCGCCGATGGACTGCAGCGTGTCGATATCGGCCATAACCGAGCAGTTCGTCGCAATTGTACAATCCCGTACGGGGAGTCGCATGTCGTACCTCCGTTACTGACTTCGCCCTAATCGGCGCCGGTTTTCGCTCAATTGCCTCAACCGGAACACGCGCCTTTATCCGGACTCCCCGCGCACATCCGCCAGCCAGGCGAAAATGTGGGAAATGCCCGACGGCAATACGTTGGCCGACCATTTGATTTATGCGTTCCTCAACTTGTTTCCGGTTCGCCACCCCGCGGCGGCCGCACCTGAACCGGCATAAAGACGCGCAGTCGGCTGCCGTTGCGGCAGCGTTCGTCGATCTCAATTCCGCCGCCGTGATCGATTGCAATCTGACGCGCAATCGAAAGGCCAACGCCGCTCTTGGCAGGCGCATTGGCCCATCCGCTGAAAAAGGGCTCAAAAGCCCTGGAACGGACCTCGCGGGTCATGCCCGGGCCGGAATCCTCAATCCAGAATTCCGCGGTCTCGGGAGCCGTTCGTTTGGTCGTAACTCTGATTTTGCGGAGCGAGCCACGCGTTTGTTCAATTGCGTCAACGGCGTTGTCCAGGAGGTTCTTAAACATGTTCCGCAATGCGTAAGGGCGCCCCTGCATATTGATGGGCTCCAACGAAGGATGCCAGTCGACCGAAACGTCGAACGCCATCATCCGTTCCATCGAAACGACCAGAACATCTCTCAGGAGTTCGTTGACGTTGATGGTCGTTGGGTGTTCATCGACGATATGCGGAATCGAATTCTCAAGCGTTTCGATTGCCAGCCGCCCTGACTGCATCACCTGCTGCAGCGCTGCAACCATTGAGGAATCGCCCTGGCGTTGGCGCTGCGCCATGGCTGACATGGCTGAGATAACGTTCAACGGCCCCTGAAGCTGAAAGGCTGCGGCAGAGACGATCTCGCGGACGCGATGTCCCATCTGCTGCTCAACCATCATCGCTCTGACAGCATTATATTTGGCGCGCTGATATTCAAACCTTTGCAGTGAGATGTCGGTACAGACCAGAAGCAGCGCATCATTCGTGCGCCGTTTGAAGTAGTTGTTCGGTCTGATGTCGAACTCATTGACCCAGCTGCACGAGCAGGAAAACCAGCGCGGCGGCCTGTCGCCGCCGACATCCAGGCTGATTTCCACGTTCGAAATGATCTTGTTCTGGCTGCATGCTTTCTTGAGGTCATCCCCCAGTTCATGCTCCAGCGCCGCCAGCAGCAACTCGGCCGGTTCACAGCCACCAAGGTCCCCCATCAGCGTCTTGTAGGCAAGATTGTCGAGAATGACGTTACGATCAGTATCGATCAGCGCCATTACGACCGGCGCACTGTTGATCACCGATTCAATCAACGCCTTCTGGTTGGAGAACTTGCTCTCCAGTTCGTGCAACTCTGTCGCGTCGTCATGAATGCTGAGGAAGTGTGTGACTTCGCCTGTGTTCGTGCGGATCGGCGTGATGGTCAGGTCGACCACGTAGGTCTCTCCGTCCCTGCGCCGGTTGAGCAGCCGCCCGTTCCAGGTCTGCCCGGCAATGATCGTCTGCCACATATTCTTATAGACAGTAAGCGGTGTCATCTTGTTGGAGTTGATCGACTGGTTCTGCCCCACCAGTTCCTCCAGTGTGTAGCCGGACAACGCCTCGAAGCTGCTGTTTGCGTAAAGGATCGTCGCATTGGCATCAGTAACCGTGATGGCGAAGGACATCTGCTCCAGAACATCGATGAGCGCCATCGACTGCGAGCTGGAACGGTAAGAGCCAAGCTGGCTTTCGAGTGTGCTGAACCTCTGCTGCGGCAGGTCCCGCGGCACCAGCCGACGGAAGGCCCGTAACGCAATGCGCAGCCTTTCACGGGAACGCCGGCGCCTGTCGGAATTCTCAGCGGCTGCACCGCTGCGCGAGATTGAGTTATTTTGTTCGATTGCTGCCAATTATCACCACCCACACACAAACCTGGTTGTCGCAATCAGAACCAAGAGTCAAAGAAGAAGCATCTTCGTCTTCAACTCGCCATATCACGAGCTTGTCGGAAACTGGACAACCTGTCACGAGAAATTTTCTCTGTTCGATCATTTAGATGGGCGTTTTCCCGAAATTGCCAAGTCATTGATCTTCAAGCTTAAGGAAAATGCACTGTCTGCCCGTTCGTTGTGCAGACAACAGGGGCAAAAATCCCTCTGGCCAGTCGCCGAAAAAAATTCCGCCGGTGGCATGGTAAATGCATTGTTAACCTTCAATCGGATCCGCCGCGACGTGCAGGATACTGCATATCAAGCCCGACGAGCGCACCTCGCAGGGCCAGATGTTCACGACCGGCAATGGCGGAATGGCGGGTTCGAATGTTCGGGCAATCAGGCGTCCTGCCTGTCGCAGGCATGACCACGAAAAGGAGCGAAGAACACCATGCAGGATTATCTGCTCATATTGCTTGGCACTGCTCTGGTGAACAACGTTGTACTCGTCAAGTTCCTCGGCCTCTGCCCCTTCATCGGCGTCTCCCGCAAGATCGATGCGGCACTCGGGATGGGCTTTGCAACAACGTTCGTCCTCACGCTTGCGGCTGTGGCGAGCTGGTTCATTGAAAAGGGTGTGCTGATCCCCCTCGGACTGGAGTACCTGCGCATTCTGTCCTTCATTCTCGTGATTGCCGCAGTGGTCCAGTTCACCGAGATCGTGATCCGCAAGGTCTCCCCGGTGCTTTACCAGGCGCTCGGCATTTATCTGCCGCTGATCACTACAAACTGCGCAGTTCTCGGCGTCGCCCTGCTCAACGTTCAGGAAGGCCACAGCTTCTCTGAAAGCCTGCTTTACGGCTTCGGATCGGCGCTCGGCTTCACTCTGGTCATGGTGATGTTTGCAGGCATGCGCGAATGCCTGGCCCGTGCTGCTGTTCCAAAGGTGTTTGCCGGATCGCCAATCGCATTCATCACCGCCGGCCTCCTGTCGATGGCGTTCATGGGATTTGCCGGGCTGGCGGGCAATTAGCGCACGCACTCAGTCCGCAAAAATTACGAAAGGACCTGCCATATGATCGAGGCAATCGCAACGATGTTCTTTATGGGTATATGTTTCGGAACTCTTCTGGGCCTGGCATCTCAGCGCTTCCGGGTTGAAACCAACCCGATCATCGATGAACTGGAAGCGATCATGCCCGGGACCAACTGCGGGCAGTGCGGCTATCCCGGATGCCGCGCAGCCATCGAAGCCGTTACCGCCGGCGAGGCACCGGTGACGCTGTGTCCACCTGGTGGGGCCGAACTTGCAACTGAGCTGGCCGGACGTCTGCAGATTGAGGCCGACCTCAGCGATGTAGCCGCGCGCAATCCACTGGTCGCGTTCATCTTCGAAGACCAGTGCGTCGGCTGTACGAAATGCTTCAAACGCTGTCCGACCGACGCCATCGTGGGAGCGTCAAGGCAGATCCATACCATTATCAATGACGCCTGCGTCGGCTGCAAGGTCTGCGTCGACGTCTGTCCCACCAACGCCATCATCGTACGCGCGCTTCCCGATAGCCTGCAGACCTGGCATTGGCCGAAGCCCGACAATGTAAACCTGGTTTCATATTCGACACAAACGGTGCAGTCATGAGCTTTGCATTTCATAAATTCCTGGGCTCCGGAGAGCTGTTTTCAATCCGGGGCGGGGTTCACCCTGACGACCAGAAGGAACTCTCAAGCGGATCCGCCATTGAGAAGATGCCGCTGCCGAACCTGTTGCGCATACCTCTGCAGCAGCATATCGGCGCGCCTGCCGAACCGATTGTTGCCAAGGACGACATTGTCCGCAAGGGGCAGCTGCTGGCCGTCAGGCGGGGCAGCGTCTCGGCGGCAGTTCATGCTCCAACGTCCGGCCGGATCATTGCCATCGGCCGCTTTGCAGCGCCGCATCCTTCCGGTTTGCCTGTCGCCACGATTACGCTGAGGCCCGACGGCGAAGACCTCTGGGACACGTTGCCCGAACCGCTTGATCTGGAGCGGTCCACGCCTGATGAAATCGCCGAGCGCGTCGACTGGGCCGGTATCGTCGGCATGGGAGGCGCCACCTTCCCCTCTTCGGTGAAACTCAATCTGAGAAACCGCTTCGAACTTGAGAGGCTGGTGATCAACTCCGCCGAATGCGAGCCCTACCTGACCTGCGACGATCGTCTCCTGCGCGAACGCAGCGACGATGTCGCCGATGGCATCAACTTCATGGCCCGCGCCCTGGGCATCGATGATGTCGTCATCGCTATTGAATCAAACAAGCCTGCAGCGATTGCTGCCATGAAGAAAGCCGCGGACAAAATCCTGGCAAAAGTCCAGGTCATCGCCGTTCCCACCCGGTATCCGACGGGCTCTGAAAAGCACCTCGTCCAGATGCTCACGGGCAAGGAAACACCGGCACGCGGCCTGACGGCGGACATCGGCATTGTCGTCCACAATGCGGCGACAGCCTACGCCATCCATAAGGCGGCCCGTTTCGGCCAGCCGCTGATCTCGCGCATCCTGACCGTGTCCGGCCGCGCCATTAAACGCCCCGCGAACGTCGAGGTTCTGATCGGCACCCCCATTTCTGATATCATTGCCCACTGCGGCGATCTTATCGGCACTCCCAGCCGGCTGCTGCTGGGCGGACCGATGATGGGACAGCCCATCGCCAATGTCCGCTCGCCTGTCATCAAGGGGACCAACGGCATCCTGGCACTCAGCGAAGGCGAAACGCGCCGTAACGAAGTCATGCCGTGCATCCGCTGCGGCAGCTGCGTTAACGTCTGCCCGTCTGGTCTGACGCCCTTAGAACTCCATGCCCGCATCCGCAACGAAGAACTCGATGGCGCAGTCGACATCGGGCTTCTCGACTGCATTTCCTGCGGTTCGTGCTCTTATGCCTGTCCCTCAAACATTCCGCTGATCCAGTCCTTCAACTACGCCAAGGGCAAGCTCACCGGTCAGCAAAGAACCAAGCACCGCCAGGAAATGCAGTCGAGAAGCCCGATGTCGACTGCGCCATCG
>JBCBUN010000092.1:0-6722 GCA_039818145.1 Pseudomonadota bacterium | reverse complement strand
GCATGCTTTGCTTGCGTGACGCGGTGGCTCAAAGGTGAGACGGCGCATATAGCGACACGGTTCATTCCATGTCTTTGCCGGCTGCCGGCGTCCAAAGAAAAAGGTCCGCACCGGATGTCGGTGCGGACCTTCTTTTGTGTCGAGGAAGCTTCGCTTCCTAGATGTCTTTCTGGGGGCAGATGAGGAACTTCTCGCCCGTCGTCTTCGCCTGATATTTGCGCACAACATCTGCCTGCAGGGCTTCTGTCAGGGAGATTTCGTCGGTGTAGTTGCTGGCGAACGTGGTCTTGAGTTCGTTGGCAACGCGGGTGCGCAGGCGACCCGCCACTTCAAGGCCTGCCTTGGCCAGGAAGTTCGGCAGCAGCCAGCCACCGACGCCCCAGGCCATGCCGTAGCCGCGGGTCAGGGTGGTGGGGGACGTGTCGAGGCCGCCATAGAGAAAGACCTGCTTGTGGGCGACTGAGCCGTAGATGCTGTAAGCACCCGGTGTGCGCGCGGCAGCGCCTTCCATTGCGCTGAGAATGGTTGACGCCAGTGTGCCGCCACCTGTCGCGTCAAAGGCCAGCGTTGCACCGGTTGCGTGAACGGCATCGGTCAGCTCGGCGAGGAAACTGTCGCTGCTGCTGTCGACGATGTATTTCGCGCCCATGGCCTTCAGGATGTCGGCCTGTTCCTTCTTGCGGACGATGTTCACAAGCTCAACGCCATCTGCCTGACAGATGCGGTTGAGCATCTGGCCAAGGTTGGAGGCTGCTGCCGTGTGGACCAGCGCTGTGTGGCCGTCCATGCGCATGTTCTCGACCATGCACAGAGCGGTAAGCGGGTTCACGAAGCTGGACGCACCGTCCTTGGCTGTGTCGCCGTCCAGAAGTGGCATGCACATGATGGCATCCACGCAACGATACTGGCCGTACATGCCGCCGCCCATGGCGGCGACAGTCTTGCCCATCAAGGCCTGTGCTTCCTTGTCGTCGCCTGCGGCGACAACCGTGCCGGCGCCTTCATTGCCGACAGGAAGCGGCTGGCCGATGCGGGCCTTCATGACGCGCATGCCCTGGGACGAGACGGGGGCGGACAGTTTTGTCGAAGCACCGGAGCCGGATGTGCTGGACGCGGCTGCGTCCGCCATGCCGAACATGACACCAAGGTCAGACGGGTTCACCGGGGTGGCTTCCACCTTGATGATGACCTGGCCAGGCTTCGGCGTCGGCATTTTCTGCTCGACCAGTTCCATGCTGAGTTCGCCATCCTCCGTGAGGGTGGACAGCATCTGAAGATAGGTTTCGGGCAAAGACATGATGGACCTCATTAGGTTGATTGAATTGCAAAGTTGGGCGGACGCTATCACGGACCTGCCACGGTGCGCATGCGATTTTCCTTCGGGGAATACGGCGTGTTTTGAACCGTAGTGGTCCTGTTTCAGGCGCTCATCTGGGTGTCCAGCGGGCGATACCGCGGTTCAAAATCTCAAGGTGCCGTCTCTTGGGCAGAATGCTATGGTCATTCCCCTGTAAAGAGTGCGGTTTTCTGCCCTTTTGCAGGTGTTTGGGCTAGGGGAACGCAGTGCACATGGCGTCTGGGCAAAAAGTGGCCGGGTCAGCATCAAAAAAGACCACAAAAACCAAGGGTCAAAGCAAGGTCGAGAGCAAATCTGTCGGCGGGACCAAAGCCAATGGCGCGGCCAAGGTCGAAACGCTTCCGCCCGCGGCACGCTATCTGGCTCAAGTTGGCTCGCTATCGAGCTACGATCAGGCAGTGAATGTCCTGGAGGCCATTCTCCAGTCGATGGATGTGGATGGCGTCCTGTACTTCTCCTGCCGCCGCGACGCATGGGCGGACGCACAGTCGAGTGACTTCTTCATCACCACGCGCGGCCCGCGACACATGAAGCCCTACGAGGCGCTCTACTTGTGGAAGGGCTATCGCGATACGGATCTCGCGGTGGCTGCCATCGGCAAGGCGACGGAACCGTTTACAACGGCGGATGTCTATACGCCCGAGAATGTCACGCGGGACCAAAAGGATCTGGTGGACCTGACCAGCCACTATCACCTCAGCTATGACCTGTTCGTTCCGGTGCACACACCGGGGCGCATTCAAGTCGTCTACTTTTTTGTGCTTGGGGAAAGCGAAGCAGATGAAGCGCGCATTTCAGCACAGCGTCAGGAACTGATTGACCTGGCGCGGGTATTCGCGGTGGCCGTGCATGACTTCATCGGGTTTGACCTGGAAGAGGTGCCGAATGTGCAACTGTCCGTACGCGAACTTGAGTGCCTGTCGTTGCTGGGCCGTGGTGCGTCGAACCCCGACATGGCCAAAACCCTCAATATCAGTGAGCGGACCATCAAGTTCCATGTGAACAATCTGATTAAGAAGCTGGGGGCTTCTTCGCGGCTTGAGGTGGTAGCCATTGCCGCACGCAGCAATCTCTTGAGCAACTAGCGCAACTCTTTTTCGCAGTTTTGCGCACATTTTCCATCTGGAGGTGTCATTTCCTGTCCTATCGGACAGGTGCCTGTGCGCGTGAATGCCCATAGATATTTTTCCCCCGTGCGCAGGTCAGGTGCACGGCTGGCTAGGGGGAAAATCCAAACGTGCCGCGTTCCAGCGTCTATTCGTCAGTTTGCCGTCTTTCGATCCACCGAAAGGGGCTATTGGGTGCCATTGGTGCTCTGTCGGTTTCAGCTTTGCTGGTGCTGTCGGGATCACCGGCGCGGGCGCAGGGTGATGTGTGTGGGTTTCCGGACCAGATCGGCGTGCTGTCGTCGCAGGAAGCGGCTGAGGCCCGGGCAGGTCTTGCGCGCGCCTTGAGCAAGGACGGCTTCGCGCAGGCGGGTGTCGGACAGCGTGTGCTGAAGCAGCTGTACTTCAAGCTGCCGACGGTCATCGACTTTGCCAACCAACCCGCAATCCGCCCGGTTGGTGACTATGTCATCATTGAAAAGATCCTTGGCTTCTCCACGGACTGCCATGTCACGCAGGCGTTCTCGCGCGATGCAGGCAAACGCCAGCCGGTGGTGGAGCAGTATGATCTGATTGTCGAGCGCGCCGACCATGCAGATGCGCCGTTCGAAAAGCTGGGAGAGTTTGCCCAGGGCCTCGCCAAATTGCCCCGGCCGGGTGTCTACCGGCTGACCGTGCGAGCCAAGGGGCGGTTGTCGCCATTCAGGATCGGTGCCGTCTCACAGACGGTGACGGTTGTCTCTGCGGGCCAGAACCGCACGCGCGGCATTACACAAATCCGGATTGATAATCCCAAGGGTTCCAAGGTCGTGGGGACGGCGTTCGTCATCGGCTCGAAGCGCGATCCGCGGGACCCGGACAATCGCAACCACTGCAAGACTTACACCTTCACCTCGTCGGTGCGGGTGGCGGACATCACCAGCGAGACCAATTCAGCGGTGTTCTCCAAGAATGTCCGCGAGGAACCCTACAGCCGGGCCACCTGGGAATTGCGGCGGGATGGAGAGGTTCTTGAAAAGATCGGGCCGCGGGGCAACTTCGTTTTCGATGCCCGAAAATATGGCGACGGCAACTACCAGCTTTTTGCCTCCATCGATGAAGCCGATCTTGGCGGCGGGCCGCAGAACTTTCGGCCTTCGCCGGTTCGCCACATCATTCAGGTGCTCAATTGCGGAGGCAAGAAACCTGTTGCTCAAAACCTTGCCGATGGCGCGGGAGGTCTGAAAGTCGAGCTGCCCGAAGGTGAGGTGGCCGAGGGTGGTTTTGAGAATGTCAGCGGGTCGCAGCAGCCCGGTGACCTGGTGCCCATTCCCCTGCATGAACTTGATGAAGACGGCAAGATTGTCGTGCGCACCCAGCTTGAGCCTGAGCGTTTCCTCAAAGAGGCATCCGCGCCAAAGGTCCCGCCCGCGGATCAAAAGGCCTGCCGTGACTGTGAGCGCGAAATCGCGCGGCGGACAAAGCTCCTGACGCAATCCTGCGAACCGGTCACGGATCTGATGGAAGCGCTGCTGCTGGATGTTCTGTTTCATGATGCAGGCCAAAAAGACATTGAGGCGATTTTCCTCAATGACATCCTGACACCGCTGCGCGACTTCCGTGCCCCGCTGCAGGCCCAGAACACATTGATGGCTGATTACGTGGAGCGGGCGGCGCGGGCAGGTGTGCTGCAGAGCAAGCAGGCGCAGACCATTCTTGCCGCCGGCCAGCGTGCCGCGCTTGAGCGGGATCGCAAGCGGCGTGCGACGCTGGGCGATGATGCGCTGTTCATTCCCATGCTGCTGGGCGCGGACATTCCAGAACCTGCCATCCCCTTCATCTTCACGTCTGGTGCTGGACAGCTGGCGCAGGTTGCAAAGTTCAGAAAAGAACTTGCGGACATCTCCGCCCGGGCGAGCGCGGAAGGCAGCAAGACGCAAACAAAGGTTGAAGCCTTCATCGCCAAGGAGCTGAAGGAAGCGCGCGAAAAGATTCAGGAACGCAAGGACCAGTTGGCCCAGCTGCGTGCGGACAACCAAAGCAAGAAGCAGCGACTGGCGGCGCTGTTCAATGCGGGAACCTTCGAGCATTGCCTTGGGGCGCCTCCCGGTGACAGCACCTCTGTGCTTGCGGGCACTGAGGGCGAGGGACTGGTGACCGGCCTGCCGGGCATGAATACGACGTTCCCGGAGCATCCTGACCGCGACGTGTCCCCGGAGGTTTTCCGCAAAGCTGCGACGTTGCCGCCACCGCTGGATACGGTTGTTGAAGGCTTTGAGGATTTCTTCCCTCTGCGCTTCAAGATGGATGGCGACAAGGCGTTGGCCGCGCAACGCGAAATCACCAAGCAGATCAAGGAAGTGGAAAGCCTTGGCGGGTTGGTTGCCATCGAAGACTTCTTTGTCGGCCTGCGGACCTTCTTTGAGACCACGGGCAAAGCGAGTCTCAACGGGCTGACGCTCGGTACGGCCTTCTCGGATGACCCGCAGCTCAGGGATGCCAAGAAGTTTCTTACGGAGTCCCTGCCGCGTGGCTTTGACATTGTGGTGGGGACCGACATTGCCGCCTTCATTGATGAAGATCTGCGGGTGCGCCAGGAGGACAAGCTGAGTGGTGCGGTTGTGCTGAACCAGCTTGGCGGCTTTGGCATCGGCAACATTGCCGAACTGACGGCCAAGGATGCTGAGGCCGTTGGCGAGGCCATAGGTATCAGGCTGGCGCAGGCAACTCGTGGCGAACCGACGGATCTGACGGAAGAAGCCACGCGCTTTCTTGTGGAGAGTGAAGAGCAGCAAACGATCAACAAGGGCCAGTCTGCGGGCCTGTTTCTGGCGCTTGATCTGCTCGGCGGCGAGGCGCTGATTGTCAGTGCCAGATCGCTGAAGGTTGGGGGCAAGGTCTTTACGTCCACGGATGAAGCGATTGCCGCAGCAAATGATCTGCGCGCGGCCAAAGGGTTGGGGCCGCTTGATGATGTGGCAGAGCAGGCCATCCGGGATACGCAGAAATTTGCCGACAAGGTAGATGAGGCCAATGAGCTCAAGCGTCTTGAGGATCAGGTGGATGCACTTGCCGAGCAGGCAGACAATGCCAACGTGCTTGATGATCTTGCCAAGGCGGCTGACGGCGATGCGCCCACTGGCGGCACCGGCAGAACAGTCGAGGATGATCTGGCTGATATCTTCGAGGATGCGGAACCGGGCACCAGCAATAGCAGTTTTCTTGATGAGGTAGGGGACGCAACGGATGGTGCAGGTGGCGGCCGCAGCGTTGAGGATGAACTGGCCGACATTTTTGGTGACGGCGACGGGGCATCGAACGGCGGCGCATTCGACCTTGCCGACGACATTGCGGACGCAGGCGATGGCACGCCGGATGATGTGTCAGACTTCTTCGAGAACCTGAACAAGAAACCCGGAACGCCAGAAGAAAAAGTCGCTGATGCGCTGGATGAAGTCGCGGATGAAGCTGAGGCTGCCGCCAGGGCCGCCAAGGAGAAAGCGCGGCAGGAAGCGCTCAAGCAGCAGGCCGCTGCTGGCAATCAGGGACCGCCGCTGACGCCAGGCAAGGTGGACAAAGGTGCGATCGACCTGCCACCAGACCGGGCAGCGGCGCTGGATGACCCGGCGGGTGCTGTCGGCGAAGGCCGGACGGCGAACGTGGTGGCTGAAAAGATCGGTGACCCCAACTCTGACGTTATCAAGCTGGTAGAGAACGTCCGTGTGGATAGCTCCGGCAAGGTCGTCTCCAAGGGGGACGGCGCAGCGGGTGCCAAGTTTGATACGGATGCGGCGCGTGAAATCGTCAATGATCAGATCAGCGGTGCTGAGAAGTTTGCAGAGGCGGGTGTCAACTCGCTGGACATCAAGGGGCAGGGCACCGTCAAGCGCGTGATTGATGGTGTGGAAGTGGAGGTGCCGTTTTTCAAGCAGGAACGGTTCCCCGATGGCGCCAAAACCCTTGAGGACATCGAGAAGGTGGCCGGCGAGGGCAATGTCAAACTGACCCGCGAACAACAGATCGCCATTCTGCGGGAGTTCGACAAGGCGGCGAATGCCAAGCTGGTGCCGTTTGACACCAACCCCGGCAACATTCTGGTGAAGGGTGATGGGCCGAATGCGTCAGCGGGATTTGTCGAGTCCGGCAGCGTCATCGAGGCGGGGTCGTCGGAGTCGGCACGCGCGGTGGTAAATGAGCGGCTGTTCGGGTCCACCAATGTGGGCGCCAGCGAGTTCAACAGTTTCAGGAAGGCGACAGCGGCCGGCGATGAGGGCCTTGCC
>JBCBUN010000091.1:0-6734 GCA_039818145.1 Pseudomonadota bacterium | reverse complement strand
CCGGAGGAAGAAGCGGTTGCATTGCTGGTAAATGGCTTCTGCCGCGAGGTGCTGCAGCAACTGCCAATGGAATTTGCGGTCGAGGCCCAGAAGCTGGTGGGCATCTCCCTTGTAGGGAGCGTCGGCTAATGAACATGGGCACCTGGATTGCCATCGGCACAGGAATTGGCGTCGCCATAGGTATTGCAACAGATGAACTCAGCACCTGGGTAGCTGTTGGAGCCGGTCTCGGCGTTGCGCTGGGCGCCACTACACTTTCGCGTAATACGGACAATTAGTATGCTTGAAATCAAAGACCTACACGTCGAAGTCGGTGGCAAGGAAATCCTGAAAGGGATCAACCTCACCCTTAACCCGGGTGAGGTGCACGCAGTCATGGGCCCCAACGGTTCCGGCAAGTCAACGCTGTCTTACACGCTTGCCGGGCGTTCGGGATATGACGTGACCGGTGGCTCGATCCTGTTTAACGGCAAGGACCTCACGGATCTTGAGCCCAATGAGCGCGCCGCCGCAGGTGTGTTCCTCGCATTTCAGTATCCGACAGAAGTGCCCGGCGTCACCACCATGACTTTCCTTAAAACGGCTCTCAATGCCGTGCGGGTTGCGCGTGGCGAAGATGAGTTGGACGCGGTCCGGTTCCTCAAGCTGGTACGTGAAAAAGCCAAGGCCCTAAACATTACTGATGACATGCTGAAACGCCCTCTCAATGTGGGCTTTTCCGGCGGCGAGAAGAAGCGTGCTGAAACGCTTCAGATGGCGCTGCTTGAGCCGACATTTGCGGTACTTGATGAAACAGACTCAGGTCTCGACGTGGACGCCATGCGCGTGGTTGCTGAGGGCGTAAACGCATTGCGTTCACCGGAACGGTCCATGCTGGTGATTACCCATTACCAGCGGCTGCTCGATCACATCGTCCCAGACCATGTGCATATTCTGGCAGGCGGCAAGATTGTGAAGTCTGGTCCTAAGGAACTGGCGCGCGAAGTTGAAGAATCCGGTTACGCAGATATCAAGAGCGACGCGGCTTAGTCATGGCGAGAGTAGCAGTTCAACCTCTGGACATTGAAACCGGCCTCGTGGATGACCACGCTGCGGCAGCAAAAGTGCTGCCCGGTGCATCGACGCAATCCGGTGTGCGATCGAAGGCGATCGAGGCGTTTGCGGCTGAAGGATTGCCGAACAGGCGGCTGGAAGAATATCGCTACTTTGATCTGCGCCAGATGTTGGCCAAGGCAGGTCCACTTGCGGTCACACCGACGGCATCCAGTGTGGACTCTACCGACGCTGCCACGGAACTATTTGCTGAAATTGATCGGCACATCGCTGTTTTCATCAACGGCCGTTTTGATGCGGCCGGCTCGTCCCTCAATGCCCTGCCTGATGGCGTTGAGCTCCTGAGCTATGCAGAAGCCTTGAACAGTGACGCTGACTGGGTGTCTGAAGCGCTGGAGTCGTCCATTGCACCTCAGGATTCTGTTGCCACTCTGAATGCGGCATACGCGATTGATGGTGTCGTAATTCGGGTGTCAGCAGGTGTGAAGGTCGACAAACCAATCGAGGTCCAATGGCGTTCGGCTGGCGAGGTCAGTACACATTTCCACACACGCAGCCTCGTGGTTCTTGAGGAAGGTGCGCAGCTTACTTTGCTGGAAACCCGTGGCGACGATAAGCGGGCACCAGTCTTTGCTACAGGAGCCTTGCGGCTAGTGGTTGGTGATTTAGCATCGCTAAGTCATTCGGCGGTGTACGCAGATGGCAATGATGTTGTTCGTGTTGGCAAAAAGTCGGTGACCCTCGGCAAGGCATCAAACTATCAAACACTCGGTCTTGCAGTCGGTTCAGGAAAAGCCCGCACGGATGAGCATGTCCATTTTGCAGGCGAAAACACAAAGGCAAGCATCAACGGCCTGTCCTTGTTGCGCGATACGGCTGTGATGGACAACACCCTGTTTGTGGACCATGCAGTTCCCAACTGCGACAGCGAAGAGACCTTTCGCTCAGTACTGGATGACGCGTCACGCGGGGTCTTCCAGGGGTCTATCCTGGTGCGGAAGGACGCGCAAAAAATTGACTCGCAGATGCAGGCGCGCGCGTTGCTGCTGTCCCGCAAGGCTGAAATGGATGCAAAGCCGATGCTGGAAATTTACGCGGATGATGTGATTTGCGCTCACGGTTCTGCAATCGGTGAGCCGGACCAGAACGCCATTTTCTATCTGATGAGCCGCGGTATCGATGAGAAGACCGCCCGTGCGCTGCTTGTGGCCGGGTTCCTCGATGATGTGGTGGATGGCTTCGACGACGGTGAGATCGCGGTCGCTCTAAAGACGCTTCTGGCGGAGCGCCTTGGCGCGCCGAAGGACACGGCACAAGAGGCATCCCTATGAGTGAAGCCGCGACGATTGCCAGCCTTGCAACGCGTAACGAACCGCAGTTCGACGTAGAGCGCGTGCGTGCAGACTTCCCGATCCTCTCTCGGGAAATCTATGGGAAGCCACTGGTCTATTTGGACAATGCCGCCTCGGCGCAAAAACCTGTGCAGGTCCTTGATGCCATCCGCGACGCGTATGCGAATGACTATGCCAACGTGCATCGCGGGCTGCATTATCTGGCAAATGCGTCCACGCAGGCTTTTGAAGACGCGCGAGAAAAAGTGCGGTCCCTGCTCAACGCCCCAACCACCGAAGAGATCATTTTCACCAAAGGTGGAACCGAGGCCATGAACCTGGTGGCTCAGGGCTACCTGCAGCCGATCATTCAACCCGGTGATGAGATAATTGTGTCGATGATGGAGCACCACTCCAACATCGTCCCTTGGCACTTCCTGCGTGAGCGTCAGGGCGCTGTCCTGAAATGGATTCCTGTACTGGATGACGGCTCGCTGGACATGGCTGCTTTTGAAGCCGCCCTTGGTCCCAAAACGAAATTCGTATCCATGACGCACATGTCAAATGTGTTGGGCAGTATCGTGGATGCCAAGAAGATCACGGACATGGCACACGCCCATGGGGCAGCCGTTCTCATTGACGGTTGTCAGGGCGCGGTCCACATGGACGTGGACGTCCAGGAGATCGGTTGCGATTTTTACGTGATGACCGGACACAAACTCTACGGTCCGACCGGCATTGGCGCGCTCTTTGGCAAGGCAGAACTGCTGGCCGAGATGCAGCCTTATCAGGGCGGCGGAGAAATGATCCGTGAAGTCCACATGGACGAAATCACCTATGGGGATGCGCCGCACAAATTCGAAGCTGGAACACCCCCGATTGTGCAGGCAATTTGACTTGGTGCAGCAATTGACTACGTAAACAGCGTCGGTCGTGCGGCTGCCCGTGCCCACGAGGCAGATTTGATTGCCTATGCAACTGCACAGGTCCAGGACCTCAACTGGATTACAATCCATGGCACAATGCCGGGCAAAGGGGCGATCATGTCGTTCTCCATGGAAGGTGCACATCCGCATGACGTTGCGACCATAATTGACCGGTCCGGGATTGCCATCAGGGCGGGTCAACACTGCGCTGAACCACTGATGGCGCATCTGGGTGTGCCTGGCACTGCGCGTGCCTCCTTCGCCATGTACAATACGCGCGCAGATGTTGACGCGTTTGTTGCCGCGCTCGAAAAGGCGCGGGAGTTTCTTGGGTAATGGATAAACTCATGACTGAAACACAGACAGAAGCCGCGGAACCTGCCAGTAATGAAGCGCAGGTCAATGGCTCGGCCATCCCACAGGGTGAGCTCGATATGCTGACCGACGATCTGATCGGCGCCATCAAGACCGTCTACGATCCCGAGATTCCGGTAGATATCTACGAACTCGGCCTGATTTACAAAATTGATGTTTCGGATGATCGGGACATTGAGGTGGATATGACTCTCACCGCACCAGGCTGCCCCGTTGCGGGTGAAATGCCCCAGTGGGTGAGTGACGCGATCGGTTCCGTCGATGGGGTGGGCGACGTGAAGGTAAACCTGGTTTTCGACCCGCCCTGGACGCCAGAGCGGATGTCGGATGAGGCAAGAGTTGCGCTCAACATGTTTTGACCATGTCCGGGGGGCGCCTTGAAGTGATGCCCCTCCATAAGCACATGTTAGGGTGTACCTAAGAGAGTAGAGAGATGGCAGGACAAGTTATAACGCTGACAGATACAGCCGCTGAACGGATCAAGGCGATTATCGACGGATCCGAGGAGCCGATTGTGGGCGTGCGTCTTGGTCTTGAAAATGCCGGCTGCGCAGGTATGGCCTACAAGCTGGATTACGCCACCGAAACGGCGCCATTGGACGAAGTGGTGGAGGACAAGGGCGTCAAGATTCTGATTGATGCCAAGTCCATCCTGTTTCTGTTGGGCATGGAAATGGAGTACGAGGAAACCAAGCTTCGGTCAGGATTCGTGTTCAACAATCCTAACCAGACAGACGCATGTGGCTGTGGTGAAAGCGTGACGCTGACGCCAGCCAAAGCGCCGGTCGCCGAAGACCGTCCCTCGACCTAGAGCGCATACTCAGGCAGTTTAACTGCCATGGCCGTATCTAACGAATACACTCAGTTTCTCATCGAGATGCTAGTTCCGCTGGGACCGGTAAAGTCACGCCGTATGTTTGGCGGGTCTGGTCTTTTTGCGGATGGGCTGATGTTCGCGCTTATCGCCAATGAGGTTTTGTACCTCAAGGTTGATGATCAAAACCAGGCGGCCTTCGAGGCGGAAGGCATGGGACCTTTCACCTATGAAACGAAGGCTGGCAAACGCGGCGTAATGTCGTACTGGCAGGCGCCCGAAAGACTGTTTGATGAGCCAGACGAATTCGTTTCATGGGCCCGCGACGCTGTTAGTGTGGCGCTACGTGCCGATGCAGCCAAGCCACCGTCACAGCGCAAAGGGCCGAGCGCGCCGCCACAGCCAAAGAAGCCGCGGACCAAGAAAGCGACTTTGAAAAAAGCATCAAAGAAAAAGGCAGCAAAGTCATAGGACCTGCCGCCTTTATCGTTTGAGTTCAAAAAGCTCAGTTGCCTTTGAAGGCAGCCGGACGCTTTTCAAGAAATGCTTTCACGCCTTCCTTGAAGTCGTCCGTACGGCCAGCTTCACGCTGCAGCCAGCGTTCCTTGTCGAGTTGCTCCTCATAGGTGTTGTCGAAGCTGTCTGCATAGGCTTCGCGAATAAGACCAAGGGTGCGGGTCGGACCTGAAGCCAACTCCTTCGCCATCGTCTTTGCTTCACTAATCAGCGCGTCATCTTCGTACACCCGGTTGATGAGGCCCCAGCTGAGAGCTGTATCAGCAGGCAGCTTTTCACCGAGAAGCGAAAGTTCTTTGGCGCGCGCAACACCGATCAATCGAGGCAGCAGATATGTAGATCCCCCATCCGGCACCAGGCCAATGCGGCGAAAAGCTTGCAGGAAGTAAGAAGACTTGCTCGCAAGAACCATGTCGCCCATAAGCGCAAAGCTCATGCCGACACCGGCAGCGGGGCCATTTACCGCTGTTATGAATGGCATCTTCAGTTTGCGCATTTTGCGGAGAATTGGATGGTACTTTTGCTCAAGTGCCTGCCCGGCATCAGGTTGGGCATTGGCCCGCTGCTCACCGGGGCGCTCGCCAGGACGACCTCCTGCAAGGTTGGCACCGGCACAAAATCCGCGCCCTTCGCCAGTCATGATGACACAGCGCACGCCATTGTCAGGGGTATCAATCCACTCCAGCGCATCTGCAAGACCTTCAAGCATGTCAGGTGACACGGCATTGAGGGCCTTTGGATCATTGAGAGTGAGGACGGCGACGTCGCCATCCATGTCCACTTTGACTTTGTTGAATTCCATGAAGTCTCTCCCGGTTGTCGAGTTTTGTTGGCGCTGTTAGCGCGAGAAATTCGGGGCGCGTTTTTCCATGAAGGCAGAAACGCCTTCAGTGAAGTTGGGGTGGTTGCCGCGCTTGCGCTGGGTTTCTTTTTCAAGGTCAAGCTGGGCGTTGAGATCGTTGTCAAACGTCACGTCCAGTACCTGCTTGATATCACCAAAAGCTTCTGTCGGACCTGCTGCCAGCTTCTCGGCATAGGCCATTGCTTCGTCCATCAGTTTGTCATCATCGACGCAGGCCCAGATAAGACCCCAGTCTGCTGCCTGTTCGGCTGAGAGTTTATCACCGCTCATGGCAAGCGCACGGGTGCGAGCCTGACCAATCAGACGTGGCATGAAGTATGTCACACCGCAGTCTGGGACGAGAGCGAGCTTGGGGCCGAAGACCTGCACAAAGCTCGCAGAACGAGCCGCGAATACAATGTCACCGGCGAGCGCGAGGCCAACACCGCCACCGGCAGTCATGCCATTTACGGCGCAGACAACTGGTTTTGGAAGTTCCGCGAGTTCGCGGATCATCGGGTTGAAACCAATTTCCATACTATGGGCCACGCCGTCACCAATGGTGGCTGAGGCCGGGGGCGTGAAGCCCGCCGTCAGATCCGCACCTGCGCAAAACCCGCGGCCGGCTCCTGTAATGACCAACGCGCCGATGTTTGCATCATCGCGTGTCTGCCGGATGGCGGTGCGCACTTCGTCCAGCAGTTGCGGGTTCATGCTGTTAAGCACATCAGGACGATTTAGTGTGACAACCGCCACGCCGGTATCGTGCTTTTCAAAGGTAATCATGTCCATCGCAGGCCGCCTCGCAGTGTTGATTTGCGAGCGACAATACCGGCCCAGCGTTCGCCGTCAAACGGCAGAATACGCTAACGCCACCA
>JBCBUN010000090.1:0-6836 GCA_039818145.1 Pseudomonadota bacterium | reverse complement strand
ATCGCCCAGATCAAACGTCTGGAAGAAAAGATGCCGGGCTTTGGCTGCTTCCTGCAGCTGGCGCACAACTGGGCTGACTTCGACAACACCAAGAAATCTTACGAGCTGTGGCAGCGCCACGTAACACCGGAAATAGAGAAAATGAACGATGCCCGTCGCGAGAGCTTCGGATGGGCCACCGACAACGCCGAAGAGTTCATCGGTCAGGCCATGAACGCGGCCATGTCCACGATCCAGCAGCACTACGAAGACGAAGAGAAAAAGAAATCCCAGACGGCTGCTGAATAATCAAAACCCGTAGCCACGGAAACAAGAAAGGGCGGCAGTCAAAACTGCCGCCCTTGTCTGTTTCTGACGTCCAAATCTGACTACAGCTTCAGCGAGCCCGTTTGGATTTCGTCGTAGAGCGCCTTGGTCAGCGGCACATACTTCTTCTCGCGGCCATCAAAGAAGAAAATCGGATCCTCGATCGTATCGGGGTCAAACCCTTCCTTCACCAGATCAACCTTGCGGTGCTTGAACGTGCCGGTGATTTCCACCTCAGGCTGCAGCCGCACAAAGACAGGCTGCGAATAGGCCGGGAGGTTGGCATCCAGATGCGCCTTGAACTTGTCCCAATCCAGCTCGCCCGCAACCACCATGGACACCATGCCCGCGCGGCCGTCCATGCCGTTGATGGCCATGCCATACACATTGGCTTCGGAAATGCCCGGGAACACGGAAATGGCTTCGGCCACTTCCGACGTCGCCACGTTTTCACCCTTCCAGCGGAACGTGTCACCGATCCGGTCCATGAAGTAGAAGTAGCCCTTCTTGTCCTGCTTCAGCAGGTCACCGGACCGGAACCACTTGTCACCCTTCTCAAACACGTCGCGCAGGATTTTCTTTTCCGTCGCCTTGGCGTCCGCATAGCCGTCGAACCGGCCCGTCGGCTTGGACGGGTCATCAACAATCTTGCCGATCGCCTCGCCCACTTCACCGGGCTGGCAGGCAATGCACAGACCATCAGCGCCGCGCACCGGCTCTTCGTTTTCAACGTCGAATTTCACGATCTCCACATTGAACGTGTTCTTGGCATAGCCAGGAATACGACCAACAGAGCCAACCGTACCGTCATAGTTCATCAGTGCGATGTTGCCTTCCGTCGCACCATAAAACTCCGTGATGTGCGGAATCTTGAAGCGCTTCTGGAACGGTTCCCAGATTTCAGGGCGCAGGCCATTGCCTACCGCCATGCGAACCTTGTGCTTGTCTTCGCCCGGCTTTTCTTCCGAGTTCAGCAGATAGCGGCACAGCTCTCCGATATACTGGATCAGGGTCGCATCATACTTGGCGCAATCAGACCAGAACTGGCTGGCAGAGAATTTGCGCTTCACGATGACCGAACCACCAACGGTAAGCGTCGTGCCCACAGCACATACGCCACCCGCAGAGTGATAGAGCGGCAGCACCACATACATGCGGTCTTTTTCTGTCGCATTGGCCGCAGCCGAGAAGCCGCCCGCCATGGTCTGCAACCGGAAATGCGTGATCTTGGCAGCTTTCGGCAGCCCGGTCGTGCCGGAGGTATAGATGTAAAGGGCGTTGTCTTCCTGCTTGAGGTCCTTGCGGGTATCCGCAGGAAGCGGCTCAGCGGAGTACAGATCAAGCGCGGCGCTCAGATCTTCAGCACCCTGAACAGAGCCGCCTTCGATCCACGGTTTGATGTCGCGGTCAAAATGCTCTTTGGCGCCAAAGAAGTTATCCGCCAGCGATGATTCAACAATGCAGTGGTCCGCGCCGGAGATGTTCAGGCAATGGCCAAGCCCCATGCCTGTGAGGTTGGTGTTGATGAGGGCAGCCGTTGCACCCATTTTCACGATACCCAGCCAGGCCACGATGTATTCCGGCTTGTTTTCCATGAGCAGCGCCACGGCGTCACCCTTGCGGGCACCCGACGCCAGCGCCCAGCGGGCATAGCGGTTGGCGCGCTCATCCAGCTCGCGATAGGTCATCGTGCTGCCGTCTTCGCCATAGATGGCGATGTTGTTCGGCTTTGTAGCAGCGATGTTTTCGATGATATCTGCCCAGGTGCGCGTCGGGTTCTTCTGAATGTCCTTCAGACGGCCGAGCGTGCGCATGGCGCTACGCAGATAGGTGACTTCTTTTCCAATTCGATTTAGCACGTGTGTCCTCCCAAGACGTTGCCTGCGATATAGAGGCTTCACCGTTTTCTGGTCAAGCAGAACCGGGCGCAATCAGCGCAAAAGACGTAGAGACTGTAAGGGTTTAAGCCGTGACCAAAGCTGCACCGGGTGAAATTGATGCAATCGGCCTGCTTTGCCCCCTGCCGGTGCTGAAGCTGCAAAAGGCCCTGCGTGCCCTCAAGCCCGGCCAGCAGGTGACGTTGCTGGCCACAGATCCCGCCTCGCGCATCGACGTGCCGTATTTCTGCGCCCAGTCGGGGAACACGGTGATAGAGACCCGCGAAGAGAACGAAACGCTGATTTATCTGGTGGAACGCGGCTCGGACCCGAAAGCCTGAACAACGCCTAACGCTTGTCCGCCAGCCACTCGTCCGCCAGCAGCGCATACATCAGGACATTGTGCCATTCGCCTTCAATCCGCTCGGCTCGCAACAAAGTGCCTTCATGGCGCATCCCCAGCCGCTCCAGAAGCCGCCGGGATGCCTTGTTGCTTTCAAGGCAGCGCGCCCACACCCGGTTGAGCGGCCAATGCTCAAAAACATGTGCGGTCAACGTCTCCACAGCTTCAAAAGCAAATCCACCGCCCCAGTAGTCTGAATGCAGCACATAGCCGATTTCAGCGTTACCGAGCCGAATGTCATCAAGATGAATGGACACGGCCCCAATGGCCTTGCCGCCCGGCAGGCCCAGCGCCAGGTCGTATCGCAGGCGCGGGTTTGCCCCCTGCAGGGTCATGAACTCCGCCAGGGTCGCTCGGGACTGTTCCACCGAGTTGGGACCCCACAGCAGATGCCTGGTGACCTCCCGGCGCTCTGAATAGGCATGCAAGGCGCCCAGATCGCCGGGAACAAAATCACGAATGACCAGCCGCCGGCTGCGCATGGGCAGCGCCAGCGTGGGATAGATCTGCGATTGGCCGGGTGATTCCTGTTCACCAGGAACAGAGGACGCAGGCGCAGGCGTGGCGGCGGAAGAACTCATGAAGCTGGTCAGATCCCCTTGGAATAGGCTTATGACGCTACTCGTTTGGCGCCAAACTTGCCAATGACCGTCCCACGCGGGCATAACCCGCCTAGACGCTGTGTGCGGGGGCAAGCCACCAAAGCCCGACCCACAAGGCATTCAGGAGATTGGCCGGTTTGGCCAGATCAGGACCAGGGCAGATATGGCCAGCGAGACAAAGACACAGACAGCCCCCCGGCGGGTCAGGCGCACGGGTGAAGAAGCCCGCCGACTGATTCTCGACGCGGCTGAAAAGCGTCTGGCGTCCAATGGCCCTGAAGGCATCCGGCTGCAGGATATCGCCAAAGATGTGGGTATTTCCCACCCGGCCATTCTGCATCACTTCCAAAGCCGTGAAGGTCTGGTGGCAGCACTTGTTGAGCGGACCATGCGCCATCTGCGCGAGGCCTTAATCGGGGTGATTGAAAAAGGCCAGTCAGGCCCGGTGGATACCGGCGCCATGATGGATGAGGTCTTCGCCACCCTGTCAGACAAGGGCCATGCCCGCCTGCTTGCGTGGCTGACCCTGACGGGCCGTGTCGAGTTCGAGCCTGAAGGCGCTGAAAAAGGGAGCGGCACCCAGATGCTCAGTGAGCTGACGGACCTCATCCACCAAGCCAGCGTCAAGCAGGCAGAAGCCGCAGGACGCCCTGGCCCTCAGATGGAAGAAACGCGGTTCTATATGCTGTTGGCAGCCATCACCGCCTTTGGCGAGGCCATTGTCGGCAAACAGATGTATGCCGCCGCAGGTCTGGGTGACGACCCCAAGGCCGCCACCCAGTTTCGCGAACGTCTGAAGACGCTGCTTAATCCCGGCTACTAGCGGCCTCTGACCGCGTCAATGGACAGCGTATCCTCATCGCGGAACGCCCACATCACCAATGTGCCGAAGAAGACGATCAGCGACGGGAAGAACAGGATCTGCACATTGTCCTGACCGAAGATGAGGCCCAGCGGGTCAATCAACGACGGCCACACGGCAGCAGCCCCGAGCCCCAGAACAATGATCATGACCGGAAAGGCAAGCGCCCGGAACAACCCCAGAATGACCAGCAGGCCCAACAGCGCCTGAGCAATCCCCAGCACGAGAATGAGCGTCTCACCGCTCAGCATGCCGCCATAATACTTGTCGGATACGCCAATGGCGGCTTCGGGTGCGCCCAGCTTCACCATCGCCCAGATCAGAATGAGCAGGCCAAGGCCCACGCGCAGCAGCAACAGACTTATCGATTTCATGGATTTGTCCCCTTCAGTATTTCAGCCGATTGATCGACCGTTCTTGTTTTCAACTATGTGTCGTCGGGAAGTGGATACGCCCCCGGCGGTCATGCAAGTCACGTTTTGCGGAACTCATGTGATTTGACCACAAAGCACCCACCCCGAGCAGTCACCCCGAACCGCTTTCAATCTGCCGCCCATTCCCTATAGTGCGCCGCAATATGGCTGGATGTTCCTGCCAGTCGTACACACCCTACCCGGACCTGTACCTTCATGGCCATCGATCGCACAGCGGACAATCTGTCGACCTTCGGCAAGCGGTTTCGCACCTATATGGACATGATCTTTGTGGATCATGGGTTCGTCCGACTGTTGATCGCCAAGGCATCGCCCATCACCCAGCGCGCCTGGCGCTCCGGGCAGCCATGGCCCTACCAGGTGAAGCAGGCCAAGGAGCGCGGCATCAAGACCATTCTCAATCTGCGCGGCGCCCGTGACTGCGGCTCCTATGTGCTGGAGCGCGAAGCGTGTGAGAAATACGGCATCACCCTGATTGATATGCCGCTGGAAAGTCGCGGTGCGCCACAGGTTGACCGCCTCAACCGGGCGCAGGAAATCTTCAGCACCATTGAGTACCCGGTCCTCATGCACTGCAAGTCAGGCGCAGACCGGGCAGGCATTGGCTCTGCGCTCTACCAGATGCTGAAGGAAGGCCAGACGGTGACCGAGGCCAAGAGCCAGCTGTCGCTGCGCTATGGCCATGTTCGCCAGGCCAAAACCGGCGTGCTGGATGCCTTTCTTGAAGAATACGAAGCGCGCAATGCCCGCGAGCCCATCGACTTCATGACATGGGTGAACACGGAATATGACCGTGAAGGCCTCAACGACAGGTTCCAGCATATGAAGTCGATGGATATCCTCGTCGACTTCATCCTCCGCCGCGAGTAGCAACGCTACTGCGCCGCATCCGTCGTATTTTCATCCGAGAAGTACTGCATCTTGCACAGCCGCGCGTAGAGCTTGTCCGCAGCCACCAGCTCGTCATGACTGCCAAGTTCGACAACCCGGCCCTTTTCCATGACGCAGATCATGTCCGCCTCACGCACGGTGGCAAGACGGTGGGCAATCACGATGGTCGTGCGGCCCTTGCGCAGAACTTCCAGCGCGTCCTGCACCTTGCGCTCGCTTTCCGCATCCAGCGCACTGGTTGCTTCATCCAGCAGCAAAATCGGCGCATCCCGCAGTACCGCACGGGCCAGGGCAATCCGCTGGCGCTGGCCGCCTGACAGTTTCACCCCACGATCACCAACGATGGTGTCATAGCCCTCGGGCATGGCTTCGATAAACTCATCAGCAGCAGCCACCTTGGCCGCGGCCCGAATTTCTTCGTCGCTTGCGTCCAGGCGACCAAAGGCAATGTTGGCGCGCACGCTGTCGTTGAACATCGTCACGTCCTGGCTGACGATCGCCATTTCCCGGCGCAAGCTCGCAAGCGTCACCTGCTTCACGTCCTGTCCATCGATCGTCACGCGGCCTGATGTCGCGTCATATAGGCGCGGAATGAGGTTGATGACCGTCGTCTTGCCCGCGCCTGAGGGGCCGACCAGCGCAACCGTCGTGCCCGGTGCCACATCGAGCGAGAAATCCATCAGCGCCGGCGCGCCTTCATCATATTTGAAGCCGACACCTTTGAAACTGACCCGCCCGTCCTTGACCTCAAGCGGCTTGGCGTCGGCATGATCCTGAATGCTCGGCTCTTCATCCAGCAGGGCAAACACGCGTTGCACCGCCGCCATGCTTTCCTGAAACACAACATGCAATGTGCCAAGCGCCCGCGCTGATGGCGCCATGATCGCAAGAGCTGCGATGAAGCCGGTGAAGTCACCAACGGTGCCTGAGCCTTCAAATATGCGCCAGACGCTGAACCACAGCACGCCCGCAATGGCGATACCGCCGAGAATTTCCATGGTCGGATCAACACGCGCGCGCCCGCGCACCAGTTTCATGGTCCAGCCATACAGGCCTTCAAAGAACGAGCCGGAGCGTTCGCGCTCATAGTCCTCCAGCCCGTAGGTCTTGACCATGCGCGCGCCGGACAGGCTTTCATTCAGCAACGCCGTCATGTCGCCAAGATAAGCCTGGGCATCCGCGGACACCTTGCGCATCCGCTTGCCAAGCGCCGAGATGGGAGCCGCTGCCAGCGGAAGGATTACAAGCACGACGATGGCCAGCAGCCAGTCCATATAGATCATCGCTGCCGCCACACCGAGGATGGTCAATACGTCGCGCACCGCATTGGTCAGCACACGCATCAATCCTTCCCGCACCACACTCACATCATTTGTGAAGCGCGACAGATAGCGCCCCGTGGCCTCACGGTTGAGGCGCGCAAGATCTGAGGTCAGCAACCGGTTGAACATGGCGATCTGC
>JBCBUN010000089.1:0-6864 GCA_039818145.1 Pseudomonadota bacterium | reverse complement strand
CATCTCGCATGGGAAACCCGCCACGCCTATTTCTGGGTCGCCCCGGAGAACGTGCAGTGGCGCGATGCGAGCCTGGATCTGTTTCGCAGATTTCTGGACGCCGGCGGTACGCGTATTGTGATGTCGGGGAGTTGCGCGGAGTACGATTGGCAGAACGCCAGCACCGACCCTTTGCATGAAACCTCCACACCCTGCGTTCCACATATGCCTTACGGCGATGCAAAGCTTGAGACCCTTCACGCCTGTTCGCAGTTTATGGACGCGGGCGCCTCAATAGCGTGGGGTCGGCTCTTCTTCCTCATGGGGCCCGCTGAGAACCCGTTGCGGCTCGTCCCTGCAATCATCCGGCCGTTGCTGTCGGGCAAACGTGCCTCAATGAGCGCCGGCACTCAGATACGTGACTTCATGGATGTCGACGACGCAGCAGGCGCCTTCGTGGCACTGGCGGCGTCAAACGTCACCGGCCCGGTCAATATTGCAAGTGGTGAGGGCCTGGCCCTGCGCGAGATTGCACAATATGCCTTTGAAACTATCTCGAACGGGGAATTGGGCCTGGGCGATCTGCCCATGCGCCCTGTTGACCCGCCCGTCCTGCTAGCTGACGTCGACCGACTGACCAAAGAGGTTGGGTATACGCGCCAGTATGACTGGAAGAGTTCAATCGACAGGTGCATCGCCTATTGGAAAGCACAGGCGCCACTCTAGACCGAGCGCCGGTAGCGGCCAGTCACATGCCGCTTTAGTCAGCGTAGCCGAGCTCTTTTTCGATCGCCCCGCAAAGCATCTGACCCAGCAGGATGTGCATTTCCTGAACGCGCGCTGTTGTGGCTGAGGGGACAACCAGCACCGGGTCCGCAACGGAACCAAGACTTGCACCACCATTGCCCGTGAGCGCGGCCGCACCAATGCCAGCCTCTCCGGCAAACTTGAGCGCCCCGATCACATTGGCGCTGGTACCAGATGTCGTAATTCCGATGGCCACATCGCCGGGCTTGCCGATTGCTTCGATCTGGCGCGAGAACAATTGCTCAAAGCCCAGATCATTGCCGATGGCGGTAATCGCACTTGTGTCGGTGGTCAGAGCGATAGCTGCGATGGCAGGTCGGTTCTTGATGTATCGAACCGACAGTTCCGTCGCCAGGTGCTGGGCATCTGCGGCACTGCCGCCATTGCCGAAAAACATCAGCTTGCCGCCATTTTTCAGGCTGCCGACGCACAGTTCTACCAATGCTTCAAACGGTTCACGCAGGTCTGCGCGCGTCGCGGCGACCACCGCGGCATGTTCTTCCAGTTCGTCGTCAAAAAACGATGATACGTGCACTGAAGTCCAGCTCCCCTGCGCTGCCGAAGCACCGGCAACCCTGAGGGCCTCTCATACAGGGTTTTGGCTTGCAGCGCCAAGTCCTGCTGAGGAGATGGTGAACCACGGCGCCAAAAAGAGTTCGCCCGCCACGCACATGCCACGGGTCAGAAGCATGCGTATGACGGGCGAGGTCGCTTGTACGGGATCATCCGGGGGAGGGAATGGCCCGCACAAACGGTTTGGCGGATATCAGGTGGCGTCTACTGCCCCTGGGCAACCGAGAAACCGGGAGTTCCATCAATCATCTGAAGCCGTTCGACATGGCACCACCGGGCAAACTTGGAGATGCGGGCCATGAGCTCAGCCAGTTGCTGCTCGGGCAAGTCGTCCTGCGGAGCGCGGCTTGCAAACCGGCAGCGCCAGTGATCGGCAAAATCGGCCATCGGGACGGTCCCGGGATAAACCTTAAGACCCCGGTTTGAGATCATTGCCAGCGTGAAAGGCAGCCCCGCAGATGCAGCCTTGAGGCAGGCGGCAAGCTCTGTCGGGCTGCCGCCATATTCCACAAAGATGTCCATGCCGGCATCGGTCCGCTTTGTCGGCGCCGAGACGGCCGTCGTCTGCGGCTTGCCTTTTGGCAGCTTGAGGGACGCTTTGGGTGCGGGCGGACATTGCTGAGACCTCTGCCCCAGATTGCTGATGACCCGATCTGCAAATGTGGATGTTGAACCTGCCTTCTCATTGCGGGGCCCGGCCATGTCAGCTGTCAGGTCCTTGCCGTCTTCAAGTGTCACATACAGCGCCTGCTCGATGCGTTCCGCGGCTGCAAGTTTGCCGCCCTGTCGCAGCATCATGATCGCTGCCAGGAGAAGCGCCGTCGGATTGGCAAGACCCTTGCCTGCAATATCCGGGGCGGAACCGTGCACCGCCTCGAACATGGCCATCCGGGCACCAAGGTTGGCGCTGGGCGCGAGCCCGAGGCCGCCAACCAGACCTGCAGTCAGGTCGCTGATGATGTCACCATTCATGTTGGTGGTGCAGATGACGTCAAAGTCTTCCGGCGACATCACCAGCCGGTGGGCCAGATTGTCGATGATCATGTGATCAGACTGGATCGACTGATGCTTGGCAGCCACATCTTCACAGGCCTGTTTGAAGAGACCTTCGGAGAGCTTCATGATGTTGGCCTTGCTCGCCACCGTCACACGCTTGCGACCTTCAGCTTTGGCGAGTGCGAAGGCTGCTTCGGCGATCTTTGTAGAGCCGGCCCGTGTGATGAGTTTCAGGCACTGCGCCACATCCGGCGTCTGCATGTGCTCGATACCGGCATACAGGTCTTCCACGTTCTCCCGCACCACCACCAGATCGATGTTACGATCCATGTACGGGGTAGCGACACCAGGTAGCCGCCGGGCAGGCCGCACATTGGCGTAGAGCTCAAAATGCTTGCGAAGGGTCACATTGGCGCTTTTTCCGCCTGAACCGATGCCGGTTTCAAGCGGGCCTTTGAGAACAAGCCCGGCTTTCGCAATCTCATCCAGCGTTTCACCCGGCAGGCCTGACGCGGCTCCCTTGGCATTGGCGGATGCACCTGCTTCGCACGTGGTCCAGTCGATCCGCGCGCCACCGGCGACCAGAATACGCTGCGTAGCTTCCATGATCTCCGGGCCGATGCCATCACCGGGTAAGGCAACTGCCTTCAAGGCAGAAGGAACGAGTTTCGGCTGGCGCTTGTTGACGGCCTCCGGCGCGGCAGCAAAGTCGGCTTCATATTCGTCGAAGTCATGCTCAAGGGCGGTATTCAGTGGCATAGGTCGTCTCCAGTCGGGAGCGAGGGTCAGGTGACGGTGCTCACCGTTGTTGACCTCAACCTAGGAAATCGAATTACATTGATACATTCGATTTACTTGTGTAATTTCATAGATATTACCTATGTATAGGATCATCCCTGATGCCAACGTTGCGCCAGTTAACCTATCTCGTTGCCATTGCTGAGACCGGTCATATGGGGCGCGCCGCAGAAAGGGTGGGCGTCACCCAACCAACCCTGAGCGCGCAGATTGCCGAACTCGAACGCAAGCTGGGGGTAAAGCTCGCGGAGCGTGGACGCTCCGGGGCCATGCTGACAGACATCGGACGGGATACCGTCAAACGCGCCCGCGACATTCTAAGTGCCGTGGAGGACCTC
Source organism: Pseudomonadota bacterium (assembly GCA_039818145.1). Classification (GTDB taxonomy): domain Bacteria; phylum Pseudomonadota; class Alphaproteobacteria; order CGMCC-115125; family CGMCC-115125; genus Pyruvatibacter. The sequence continues at coordinate 3,373 of JBCBUN010000089.1, read as the reverse complement.
AAGGACCATGCAGCAGGTGCCCAGACGGGACTTGCCGGCACCATGCGCCTTGGGGTGCTGCCCACCATCGGGCCCTATCTGCTCCCACATATCCTGCCTGCCCTGCACAACCGCTATCCTGACCTGCGTCTTTACGTGCGGGAGGACTTTCCCGGTCCCCTTGAAGCCGGTTTGCTGGAGGGCCGGTTTGATCTGTTGATTGTCTCTTTACCTGTTGACCTGGGCGGGCTTGAGACAGCGCCACTCTTCCGTGAGGAGATGCAACTTGCCCTCCCGCACGACCACGTGGCGGCCAGCGCGGAGCAGGTGCCACGAGCCTTGTTGCGGGGCGAAGACTTTCTGGGACTTGAATCCGGACACCGCTACCACGCCCAGGTGCGTGACCTGTGCGAGGAACTGGGCGCCCGCCTGCTGCCGGACTACGAAGGCACCAGCCTCGACACCTTGCGCCAGATGACAGCCATGGGGGCAGGACTGACCTTCCTGCCGGCCCTTTACGTGCACTCGGAAATTGGACCGAAGGGAAAGCGTCAACGCGCTGAAGTGGCAGCTCGCAGCATCACACCTCGCGCGCCCAGCAGAACAGTAGGTCTGGCGTGGCGACGCCAGGCGGCCAACCGACAGGACTATGAAACACTCACGCAGCTCATCCGAAAGCGGATGAAGTCTCTCAAGATTGATGGCGTGAGTGTCGCGAGTTGACTAGAGCCTGTCGCTATAGGTGATGGCATCAGTGCCAGCAGGCAACGACCAGAAGTCACCATCCGCGGCAATCGCCACTGGCCCATCATAGGCATCGGTCACACCTTCCATGAACGCGCCTTCAAGGGCGGCAAGCGGCAGCGCAGGCACAATATGGTGGAACACCAGCATGCCTACACCGGCCTCCTGTGCGCTCTCCGCTGCCTGCACGGGATAGGTATGGTAATCAAGAATATCGATGGTGATCTTCTCGATATTGGACCGACCTGCCTTGCGCGCGGCCTCTGTAATGAGGCCGACCAGCTCGGGCGAAAGAGCTTCATGCAGCAGCAGGTCTGCATCCTTCGCAAAGCGTGTGAGATTGTCTGACTTCACCGTGTCGCCGGAAATCACAAGGGACCGGCCCATATAGCTGATGAGATAGCCAACAGCAGGCGACACGGGCGTGTGGTCCACCTTGAAGGCTGTGATCGTCAGCCCGTCTTCATCAATCACTACCGCCGCTTCGCCATCGGCAGGTTCCGGGAAGGCTATGGCAGTCATCCCCGCGCCGGACGCCGGTACAATGTCATTGCCATGGTGCTCCGTGCGATACACAAAGTCTTGTGCATAGGCTTCATTGAAACCGTTCACCACCCGCTCCACGCCCCCAGGCCCGTAAACCGGCAGTGGCGAGGTGGCTTCACGGTTAACCCAGCGCTGCATGGCCAGTTCGCCGAGCCCATCGATATGGTCAGAGTGAAAATGGGTGAGCAGCACACCGTCTATGGCCGCCGGCGGCAGTTGCATCTGCGTCATGGTGCGCACGCCTGCCGAGCCGGCATCAACCGCGAAGACGTGCTGAGCATCACCCTGCTTTGCAATCACCAGAGCGCAGGGGCCCCCGCGCGAGGGGTCGGGCAAGGGCGCACCCGCGCCACACAGGCCAACGTGCAAACCATCTGCCAGGTCACCGATAGGGTCAGCGCTTAGATTACGTTCGATGACACCGGCCATCAGACCAAGGGCAATCCGCTCGCGCATGGAATAGAGAACTGCCCCGATGACAGCACCAACAACCACCAGCCCCAACAGTATCTTGCCGAAACGACCCATTTCTCCGCCCTCGCAAGTCCCCTAATGCCCTACATTATATAAATTGGCAGATGCATTGCCATAACAATCAAGACCACCATGCTTGATTGCATAGGAGGGTCGCCCGACTTTTTTGGCAAATTGGCTTGAAAGCCGCCGCCAAAAGCCGTATTTCCCGCCTCGCCCAATAGTCGCACGTGCCCGTAGCCGCTGGAAAACCAACAACACCAGTGGCCAAAAGCAACGACGGTGAGGGCTTTTTTGGTCTCAGTCGGTCTTCCAACCGCCGGCGACGCTAAAGAGGCACACCTTCTTTGCCCGCGTGAGGACTTGGGGATGCTCCCAAATCCAATCCGGCATCAAACACCCCGGCGATGTTTCGAGCCAATCCGGCCAATGAGACAGACCCGGATCTGTCACGCTTCTGATTGCGCCCGTGCAGTGCGTCTCCAACACGCAGTCCACAGGCTTACACTCAATTGCCGTGATGTATCTGGAACTGGGAGACCACCCCAATGGTGACCGACCGCATCAAAGATTTCCTGCGCACCACCCGATCAGACGAGCCCTTTGTCGTCGTCGATCTGGACGTGGTGCGTGACAACTACAATCGCCTGGCCCGCGCCTTGCCTGAAAGCCGCGTCTATTACGCGGTGAAGGCAAACCCGGCCCCCGAAATTCTGGCCCTGCTCGCCAAACTTGGTTCGTCATTTGACGCAGCCTCGGTTGCTGAAGTTGAGATGGTTCTGGCCGCTGGCGCGAGCGCTGACCGCATCTCCTTCGGCAACACAATCAAGAAAGAACGCGACATTGCCCGCGCCTACGAACTTGGCGTGCGCATGTTTGCCGTCGATTGCCCTGAAGAAGTTGAAAAGGTGGCCCGCGTTGCCCCGGCTTCACGGGTCTTCTGCCGCATCCTCACCGATTGCGCCGGTGCCGAATGGCCCCTATCACGCAAGTTCGGCTGCGTGCCCGACATGGCCACAAACGTGCTGCTTCATGCAAACAAACTTGGCCTTGAAGCGCATGGTGTGTCTTTCCACGTCGGCTCTCAACAACCCGACACCGGCGCATGGGATCGCGCCCTTGAAGATGCCAGCACCATTTTCCGTACCCTGGCGGATCAGGGCATCCACCTGAAAATGGTCAATCTCGGTGGCGGCTTCCCGACCCGGTACCTGAAGGACGTGCCTACATCAGAAGACTACGGCAAGGCAATCTTCGGTGCGCTGCGCCGACACTTCGGCAACCAGTTGCCCGAGACGATTATCGAACCGGGTCGCGGTCTGGTGGGTGACGCTGGCGTCATTCGCGCCGAAGTAGTGCTGGTAAGCCGCAAGACACAGGAGCCTGACGCTGACCGCTGGGTCTATCTTGATATCGGCAAATTCGGCGGTCTGGCAGAAACCATGGATGAGGCAATCCGCTATCCCATCCGCACACCTCATGACGGTGAACGCACGACACCTTGCGTGGTGGCAGGACCTACCTGCGACTCCGCAGACGTCTTGTATGAAAAAACGCCCTACGACCTTCCTGTGTCCCTTACCATCGGCGATGAGATTCTGATTGAGGCAACCGGTGCGTACACCACCAC
>JBCBUN010000088.1:0-6873 GCA_039818145.1 Pseudomonadota bacterium | reverse complement strand
GTCGCCGTCCTTCATGGAAATAAAGGCCGTGCCTTCTTCCGGCACGGTCGTGCCGCCGCCCAGCTGGCTCTTGGCAAAGGCCACACCGAAGCTCGTGTCGAGGCCCATGACCTCGCCGGTCGAGCGCATTTCCGGTCCCAGAATGGTGTCGACACCGGGGAAGCGGGCAAATGGGAAGACGGCTTCCTTGACCGCGATGTGGTCATATTTGCGCTTCTTGAGGCCGAAGCTGGCAAGGCTCTCACCCGCCATGATGCGTGAGGCAATACCGGCAATAGGCGCGCCCAGCACCTTGGCTACAAACGGCACGGTCCGGCTGGCACGCGGGTTGACCTCAATGACATAGATGTCGCCGTCCTTGATGGCGAACTGCACATTCATCAGGCCAATCACGCCCAGCGCCAGGGCCATGGCGGCGGTCTGCTTTTCAAGCTCGGCGATGATCTCGTCGGAGAGAGAGAAAGGCGGCATGGAGCAGGCACTGTCGCCTGAGTGCACGCCAGCTTCTTCAATGTGCTCCAGAATGCCGGACACGAACACGTCCTTGCCGTCGCACAGCGCATCCACGTCCACTTCTGTTGCGTCACGCAGATAGCTGTCGATGAGGACCGGGCTGTCGCCGGACACGACGACGGCTTCCTTCATGTAGCGCTCAAGGTCCGTGACGCCGTGGACAATTTCCATGGCGCGGCCACCCAGCACGTAGGAGGGGCGGATCACAACCGGGAAGCCGATGTCTTCGGCAATTGTGCGGGCTTCGTCGGCGGAGCGTGCAATGCCGTTGGCGGGCTGGCGGAGTTTCAAGTCATCCAACAGCGCCTTGAAGCGGTCGCGGTCTTCCGCAAGGTCGATGGCGTCAGGCGGTGTGCCCAGAATGGGGACATTGGCTTCTTCCAGTGCCTGCGCCAGCTTCAGCGGCGTCTGGCCGCCAAACTGCACGATGACACCGGCCAGCGTGCCGGCCTGCTGTTCCGTGGTGATCAGCTCCAGCACGTCTTCGGCGGTGAGCGGCTCAAAGTACAACCGGTCGGAGGTGTCATAGTCGGTGGACACGGTCTCCGGGTTGCAGTTGACCATGATCGATTCAAAGCCTGCATCCGCCAGGGAGAAGGCGGCGTGGCAGCAGCAATAGTCAAACTCGATGCCCTGGCCGATGCGGTTTGGACCGCCACCCAGAATGATCGCCTTCTTCGCAGTGGTCACACCGGCTTCGCATTCAGGCGTGCCGTCAGGACCTGTCACTTCGTAGGTCGAGTACATGTAGGGTGTCTTGGCGGCGAACTCGGCGGCGCAGGTATCAATGCGCTTGTAGACCGGGCGCACATCCATGCCGCGGCGTTTGGCGGATACGTCTTTTTCAGCCATGCATGCAAGCTGGCCAAGGCGGGCGTCAGAAAAGCCCTTGCTCTTCAGCATGCGGAAGGTTTTGGGATTGTCCGGCAGGCCGTGCTCGATGACGCGTGCTTCGGTTTCAACCAGATCGCGGATCTGTGCAAGGAACCACGGGTCCATCTTGCACAGATTGTGGATTTCCTCGTCGCCCAGCCCGTGCCGCATGGCCTGCGCCACAGTCAGCACGCGATTGGGTGTCGGCTGGCCCAGCGCAGCGCGAATGGCGTTCTTGTCATCGCCTTCGTTCAGGCCCGGCACTTCGATTTCCGTGAGGCCGTCAAAGTCTGTTTCAAGGGAGCGCAGCGCCTTCTGGAAGCTCTCCTGGAAGGTCCGGCCAATGGCCATTGCTTCGCCTACGGATTTCATCGCCGTTGTGAGGTGCGGCTTGGCGCCGGGGAATTTTTCAAACGCAAAGCGCGGGATCTTTGTGACGACATAATCAATCGTCGGCTCGAACGAGGCTGGCGTCGCGCCGGTGATGTCATTGTCCAGCTCATCCAGCGTGTAGCCGACCGCAAGGCGGGCTGCGACCTTGGCGATGGGGAAGCCCGTTGCCTTGGACGCCAGCGCAGAGGAGCGTGACACGCGCGGGTTCATTTCAATGACAACGAGACGGCCGTCCTTCGGGTTCACCGCGAACTGCACGTTGGAGCCGCCGGTCTCAACGCCGATCTCACGCAGGCACGCAATCGAGGCGTTGCGCATGATCTGGAATTCTTTGTCGGTCAGCGTCAGGGCAGGGGCGACAGTGATGGAGTCGCCCGTATGAATGCCCATGGGGTCGATGTTCTCGATGGAACAGACGATGATGGCGTTGTCGTCCTTGTCGCGGACCACTTCCATCTCGAACTCTTTCCAGCCGAGTACGGATTCTTCAATGAGGATTTCGGTGACGGGGGACGCATCCAGCCCGTAAGCCACCATCTTCATGAATTCGTCTTTGTTGTAGGCAATGCCGCCGCCGGTGCCGCCCATGGTGAAGGACGGACGAATGATCGTCGGCAGGCCCACCTTCTCAAGACCGGCCATGGCCTCTTCAAGGGTGTTGGCAATGTGCGAGCGCGGGCTTTCAAGACCGATCTTGTCCATCGCCTCGCGGAACAGCTGCCGGTCTTCCGCCTTTTCGATGGCTTTCTGGTTGGCGCCGATCAGCTCAATGCCCAGCTCGTCCAGCACGCCCTTGTCAGCCAGCGCCAGCGCACAGTTGAGCGCTGTCTGGCCGCCCATGGTGGGCAGCACGGCGTCGGGCTTTTCAACGCGCAAAATCTTCTCGACCACTTCCGGCGTAATCGGCTCGATATAGGTCGCATCCGCCAGGTCGGGGTCGGTCATGATCGTCGCCGGGTTGGAGTTCACCAGAATGATACGGTAGCCGTCCTCTTTCAGCGCCTTGCACGCCTGGGTGCCCGAGTAATCAAACTCGCATGCCTGCCCGATGATGATCGGCCCGGCGCCGATGATCAGAATGCTCTTGATGTCAGTACGTTTGGGCATGGTTTAACGGGCTTTGCGAACTAGGTTTGATTCATGACCAACGATCACGCCTTGGCGCGCCGAATGCTGGCCGACATGTTTTTGTACTACCGGCTTCGTCCGCACGGATTTGCGGACGGCGATGCTGCGGGCTGCCCGAAGGCCGACTTTGCAAGTGCGCCCCTGCGCCTTGCCATCTTGCTGGACGCTGCGCCCGACGATCCTCGTACGGACGAGCTGATAGATACCGGCTGGCGCGTCCTCGCGCTCTCCGGCGCGCAGATCCGCGACGACCCCGGCTCGATCCGCCAGACCCTGCTGGATACGGCGCAGGCCCTTGCCTGATATTTGAGCCCTGGGCGTCACTAAGCCTTTGCCTCCGCCATGCGTTCAACGAAGCGCGCGAAGAGGTAGTGGCTGTCCTGCGGGCCTGGGGAGGCTTCCGGGTGGTGCTGCACGGAGAAAATGCGGCCGCCGTCGGCTTCAAGGCCGGCATTGGAACTATCGAACAGGGACCGGTGTGTTTCGGTCACGCCGTCGGGCAGGGAGCCTGCATCAACGGCAAAGCCATGGTTCATGGAGGTGATCTCGACCTTGGAGGTCGTGAAGTCCTTCACCGGGTGGTTAGCGCCGTGATGGCCCTGATGCATTTTTTGTGTGGTGCCGCCAAGGGCGCGGCCGAGCAACTGGTGGCCAAGGCAGATGCCGAAGATCGGCTTGCCTGAGTCCACGAGCTTCCTGATTTCCGGCAGGGCGTATTCGCCGGTCGCGGCGGGGTCGCCGGGGCCGTTGGCAAGGAAGATGCCGTCCGGGTTTTGCGCCAGCACGTCTTCTGCGGTGGAGGTTGAGGGCATGACCGTGACCGCACAGCCCTGATCCGCCAGCAGCCGCAAAATGTTGCGCTTGGCACCGAAGTCCAGGGCCACGACCTTGTATTTGGCCTTGGCGAGGCGGCCATAACCGTCGCCCCAGCTCCAGCTGGTTTCATCCCACTGGTAAGGCTCCGCGGTGGTGACGTCCTTCGCCAGCTCCATGCCTTCAAGGCCGGGGAAGGCCTTGGCCTGTGCAGTCAGGGCGTCGATGTCAAACTTGCCGTCTTCTGCGTAAGCGATGACCCCGTTAGGCATGCCGTTTTCGCGGATGAGGTTTGTCAGCGCGCGGGTATCAAGACCGGAGATGCCGATGATGCCCTGGGTCTTGAGCCAAGCGTCCAGATGCTGCGACGAGCGGTAGTTGGACGGGTCGGTGATGTCCGCCTTGAGGATGCAGCCCATGACGCCGGTCTTGGCCTGAAGGTTGGATGTTTCCGTGTCCTCGTCATTGGTGCCGACATTGCCAATGTGGGGGAAAGTGAAGGTGATGATCTGGCCCGCATAGGAGGGGTCCGTCAGCACTTCCTGATATCCGGTGATGGCGGTGTTGAAGCAGACTTCACCGGCCGCAGCACCCGTGGCGCCCACGCCATAGCCTTCAAAGACGGTGCCGTCTGCAAGCACGAGGCGGGCTGTGGTGGGTTTGTCTTCGGTTTCCCAGGAAGGTGTGGAGCTTGATCCGACTCCCCCCATCCCGGATACGGGCGGGCGGGCGTCAGAATTGGGCTCGGCCATTTGAAGGCTCCCTTGGGGACATTTGGCGCACACCTCCAAGGGTATGCGCGAGAGTGATAACAGGGTTTTGCGCCTGGGGGCTTGTAAAAGCGGCAAGCATGCGCAAATTGGCGCGGAAATTAGCGGGAGGCCTCTCCCGCGTCAACCTGTGATTTGTCCTGATTTTTCATTTGAAATCAAAGGCTTACAGGGGGTTGCGGCGTGGTGCCGCGAAAGAAGTGTCATTTGCCTTCTTGCCCCAGCATGCACACATGATGTGAGTCTCAATTGTGAGTCTCAGGTTCAACCGGAAGACACTGATATGCGCGACATGTTCAAAGCGGCCCTCAAGGACGCGCTCAAGGCTGGTGACAAGCGACGTCTGGCGACGCTGCGCCTGATCACGGCTGCCATCAAGGACCGGGACATCAACGCCCGGTCTGAGGGCAAGGACGCGGTCAGTGACGCTGAAATCCTCCAGATCCTCGCCAAGATGATCAAGCAGCGCCGCGAATCGGCCACCACCTATGAGGAAGCTGGCCGCCTGGAACTTGCGACTCAGGAACGTGAGGAACTCGAGATCATCGAAGGGTTCCTGCCGACCCAGTTGGGTGAGGCGGAGGTCGAGGCTGCCTGCAAGGAAGTGATCGCCGAGCTTGGGGCCGATGGCCTCAAGGACATGGGCAAATGCATGGGCGTGCTCAAAGACAAATATGCCGGGCAGATGGACTTTGCTCAGGCGAGCAAGGCCGTGAAGGATCTGCTGAGCTAACACCCGCGTCGGGTCCATATGGACTCACGCGCGGCTCGGTCGCATCATTCCCCCATGAAGTTTTCTGACCAGTTGCTGGACGATATCCGCGCGCGCATTCGCGTGTCGGAGGTGGTTGGGCGCAAGGTCGGGCTCAAGCGTAAGGGCCGTGAGTTTGCAGGGCTCTCTCCGTTCAATCAGGAGAAGACGCCTAGCTTCTTTGTGAACGATGAAAAGCAGTTTTATCACTGCTTTTCGTCCGGCAAGCATGGCGACATCTTCAAATGGATGATGGAGATGGAAGGCCTGTCCTTTCCCGAAGCCGTTGAGCGGCTGGCGGACGAGGCGGGGGTCGAACTGCCCAAGGCAACGCCGCAGGACATGGCCCGGGAAAAGAAACGCGCCGGGCTGATCGATGTCATGGAAATGGCGGATGCGTTTTTTCGCGATCAGTTCAAGGGTGGCCGGGCGAAAGAGGCGCGGGCCTATGTTGAGCGGCGCGGGCTGTCGGCCAAAACCATTGCCGAGTTCGGCATTGGCTATGCGCCCGCAGACCGGCAAGCCCTGCGCGGACATTTGTCCGCACGCAATATTACCGACGCGCAGATGGCGGAAGCGGGTCTTGTCATTCATGGAGAGGACATTCGCGAACCCTATGATCGCTTCCGCGACCGCATCATGTTCCCGATCGGGGATGCCCGTGGCCGCACCATTGCGTTTGGCGGGCGTGCGCTTTCAGCGGACGTGCCGGCCAAGTACCTGAATAGTCCGGATACGCCGCTTTTTCATAAAGGGTCGATTGTCTACAATTTTGCCCGCGCCCGTAAGCCCGCCTTTGATGCGCAGGCCGTGCTTGTGGCGGAAGGTTATATGGACGTGATTGCGCTGGCACAGGCCGGGCTTGCTCATGCGGTCGCGCCGCTGGGTACCGCCCTGACGGAAGACCAGATTGGTCTCCTCTGGCGCCTGGCACCTGAGCCGGTTTTGTGTTTCGACGGCGACAGGGCGGGGCAGGCCGCCGCCTATCGGGCGGCAGAACGGGCCTTGCCGGTGCTCAAGCCGGGGCATTCCGTGCGCTTTGCTTTCATGCCAGATGGCAAGGACCCGGATGATCTCATCAAGACCGCCGGGCCAGACGCCATGCGCGACGTGGTTGCGCAGGCACAGCCGCTCTACAAGGTGTTGTGGGAGAAGGAAGTGACGGACCGGCGCATCGATACGCCGGAACAGCGCGCCGAGTTCCAAAAATCCATTCGGGCGATGCCGCGTGTCATTCGTGATGAGGGCGTGCGCGAACACTACGCCCAGACCTTCGAGCAGCAGTTGCAGACCTTCTTCGGCGGCCAGCAGGGCAATCTCCCCGGTGGGCGCGGGCGCGCCGGTGCCTTTGGCGGGCGTTCTGGCGGTGGCCGACGTGGGCGCGCTACTGGCTTTGGGGGTGGCGGCTTTAACAAGGCAGCCCTGGGCGCCACACCGTCCCTTATGCGCAGCTCTTTGGGGCGCGGCGGGGCCCCTGTCACCAGCCGCGCGCATGAGTTGCTGGTTCTGACTGTGCTCAACCATCCCTGGCTTGTGGCGGACCATGCCGAGGCCCTGGCGGGGGTCAGCATTTCAGACCCGTCGCTTGACAGTTTGCTTAATGAAATCATAGATGTATCGACGCAAGGGGAC